>PMKB01000299.1:0-10388 GCA_003157595.1 Solirubrobacterales bacterium | reverse complement strand
GGCCTGCTGGCCGGGCTCGGCGCCCTGTTCTCGATCGCCTCGAGCCGAGCGGCCGCGCTGATGTGGCGGCAGATCTTCGACGAGGAGCCGCCGGAATGAGCGTCGAGTCAAGCTACGTGGCTTCGGCCAACGGGTCCGTTGCGAACGACCCCGACGGCGCCTCGACCGGGGTCGCCGGACCGGTCGCCGCCCTGGAGCTCATCCGCCGCCGCCCCGAGCTGCTCGTCGGCGCCGCCTTCGCGGGTGGCATGGTCGNNCGCATGGTCGCCGCCTTCCTGCTGAGGCGTCTTGGCCACTGAACAGGAAGAGATCCCGGAGAACATCGCCGCGGCGATCACCGAGATCTCCGAGCGCGCGACGCTGCTGATCCGCGACGAGATCGAGCTCGCCCGCGCCGAGATCAGCGCGAAGATCGGCAAGCTCGTGACCGGCGCCGTGATCGGGATCGCGGCCGGCATCTTCATCGTCGTCGCCCTCTTTTTCGTGCTGATCGGGCTCGCATGGCTCGCCTGGTATGAGCTGTTCCCGGCCGCGCAGTACTTCTGGGGCTTCTTCGTCGTCGCCGGGGCGCTCCTGCTGTTCGCCGTGGTCGCCGGCTTCCTCGCAGCCAAGCTGGTGCGCCGGGGCTCACCCCCGTCGCCAAAGATGGCGATCGACGAGGCGCGCAAGATCCGCGAGGCGGTCGGCGCGCGGGAGGAGACGGTCTGATGTCCGGCCGCTCACCTGAGGAGATCCGCGCGTCGATCGAGGCCAACCGCATGGCGCTGGCGGTCTCGATCGAGAAGCTGCGCGGGGAGGTCGCCGAGATCACCGACTGGCGCAAGCAGTTGGGCGCGCACCAGCGGCCGGCACTGCTCAGCGCCGCGCTTGCCGGCTTCCTGCTCGGTGGCGGCATGGCCGTGTTTCGCCGCCGTCGCCGTCGTCGCAGCTGAGCCCCGAGCGAGACTGCCTCAGCGGTCTGCTGCAAAGCGCGACACCGGCAGCGCCGGTGTCACCGGCGTGGAGCAGCGTGGATTTGCGGGGTGCGCGCGGCGTCGTCCAGCGCGGGCATGGGCGTGCGCGCGGTCAGTTGGTTGGGGCGACGGTGCAGCCGCTCTGAGCGGCCGCGCGTCTGAGATCTTCATCCCAGCTGACGAATGTCGTGTCGGCGGCGAGCGAGAGCGCGCAGGCGAGGTGGACCGCGTCGTAGCCGCGGAGCGCGAACTGTTCGGCGAGCGCTCCGGCTAGGTGAGCGAGACCGTCATCGATCCCGACTACCAGCAGCTCGCTGTGCAACGACTCGTACTCCGCGCGGGCCCGAGCGTGCCCGGCCACGGTCAGTCGCCCGCCGCGCCGCGCCGCCGCGAGCGCCGCGCGGCCCTCGGGATACGACAAGAGGCTTGACGCAGCGCGCAGCGGCGCCCCCCACAGCGCGGAGGCGACCTCGGAGTCGGCCTCAGCGACCACGAGCTTGATCAGCGCCGAGGTGTCGAAGTAGAGGATCAGCGTCGCTGCTCGGCGATCAGATCGGAGACCGAGCCCTTTGCCGTGACGCGCGCGCGGCGCGGGCTACGCGCACGTGTTGGGGCAGTGATCAGGCCACGCCGCACCAGATCCGCGACCGGGTCCTCCTCGTCAATGCGAGACAGCCGCGCTATTGGCCTGCCGCGGCGCGTGACGACCACAGCGGCGCCCCGCTCGACGCGGTCGAGGTGCTCGCTCAATCGATCGTGCAGCTCACGGACCCCGACCTCGTACTCTCGACCATGTAGCGTCATTGCCCAGATCCTAGCAGCTACATCGGTCGATATTCAGTGACTCTGGAGCGCGAGCCGTTGGTGACACGATCGAACGGGAATGGACGTTTGGTGGCGGTAGGGAGGGCAGCACCGAATCGGTGTGCGTCGCCGTGCACGGTTGGAAAGCACGCCCGCGATACGATCGCCCGATGGGTATTCGCGAGGTCGACTGGTCGACCGCCGAGGTGACCGACAAGCGCACCCTCACCGTCGTGCTCGCCGGCGAGTCAGATGTGCACTGGTGCGCGGAGTTCACCACGGTCGCCGGGCTTCTGGACGCCGCGTCACACAACCATCTTTGGGGCGAAGTGCAGGCGCGCGCGAGAAAGTCAGGCGACCAGATCATTGTGCAGAAGCTCGAGATCGACGATCCCGAGCACGTCAAGAGCCTGCGCGAATTCGTCGAAGCGGTCGCGCGCCAGGCGGGCGCCAACACTCCGGAACCCGACGCGCCCGCCGATGAGGCCGCCTCGGACAGCCCGGCGGCGAGCTCGACGCGCGCCTTCCGTGCGCTCGCACCGGACGGCCCGCCTGAGAGCACCTCCTGAGCGTTCCGCTGGCGCTGCCAACCTGCCGCCGCCAACCTGCTGCTGCCGCTGCGGCTCAGCGCATCAGCCGCGCCGGCACACCGCCGACGCCGATCAGTCCCGGACCGGTGTAGGTGCCGATCACCGGGCCGACCTCCGAGACCCACATCGGCTCGCAGCCGAACAGCTCGTGGCCGCGCTCGACGAGCGCGGCGGCTCGCTCCGGTGCCTGGATGTGCTGGACGATCCAGCCGTCGGCGCCGTCATCGCGGCGCGAGCGCAGGTAGTCGACCATTCGCTCGAAGGCGCGGCCGGAGGTGCGCACGCGTTCGATCGGCGTGACCTCCGCCTCGAGCGAAAGGATCGGCTTGATCTTGAGCGCGCCGCCGAGCCAGGCCTGCGCACGGCCGATGCGCCCACCGCGCTGCAGATAGTCGAGCGTGTCGACGCAGAACCAGATCGCAAGCGTCGCGCGCGCCTCACGCGCGCGGGCCAGCACGGCGTCGACATCCCCGCCGGAGCGGGCCGCTGCGGCCGCGGCCATCACGACGCAGCCAAGGCCGCCGCCGGCCGTCTGGGCGTCCAGCACCTCGACACGACCGACCGCCTGGCGCTCGTCGAGCAGCCCCTTGGCCGCCGCGGCTGCGCCGACCGTGCCGGAGATGCCGCCCGCCAGGTGGATCGAGACGATGTCGTTGCCGGCTGCGAGCAGCGGCTCATAGGCCGCCAGGAAGTCGCCGATCGACGGCTGTGAGGTGGTCGGCAGCTCCGCCGCCTCGCGCAGCCGCGCGTAGAAGGCGTCGTAGTCGGTTATCTCGCTCTCGCGGCGGGTGTTCTCGCCGTCGCGGACGTAGAGGCTCACCTCGTGCACCCCGGCCGCCGCGATCAGCTCGCGCGTCGTGTAGTGCGTCGAGTCGGTGACGATCACGACCGGCCGCATGCGGTGCGGACACTACACTCGGCGGCGCCGTCCGGCGATCGGCCGCGCCAGGACGCCGCGGCGCGCTCTCTACGCCGACGCAAGTCTCGCGGGTCACGTGCCGGGCCGCTGCGCGCGCCACACAGCCCCGCGGCCGCTCACACGGCCCCGCGGCCGCTCACACGGCCCCGCGGCCCCTCACACGTCCACGCACGGCCCGATCCCGCAGTCTGAACCGGGCCGATCCGCGCTCAGGACAGCCGGTTCTCGATCTGCAGCGTGGCGCCGTCTGCAACCGCCGGGTCCGACACGTCCGTCCGTTGCTCGGCGCCGAGCAGCTCAGCCAGCTCGCCGGTCTCGAACATCTCGGTGACGATGTCGCAGCCGCCGACCAACTCGCCGCCCACGAACAGCTGGGGGATGGTGGGCCACTGCGAGAGCTCGCTGAGCTCCTGGCGGATGCGCGGATCGGGCAGGATGTCGACCGCGGCAAAGCGCGTATCGAGCGACTGCAGGATGCCGACCGTGCGAGCGGAGAAGCCGCACGCGGGCGCTTCCGGCGACCCCTTCATGAACAGGATGACTTCGTTCTCTGCGATCGCGTCGGTTATCGCCTGGCGGATCGGGTTGTCGTGCTGATCGGTCATGGGCTCCTCAGGGGCTGATCGTCGTCAAAGACAGGGCATGGATCGGACCGCCGATCTCCTGGCCGAAGATCTCGTACACGAGGCGATGCTGCTGGATCCGCGAAAGTCCGGTGAAGGCCTCCGCGACGACCGTGGCGCGGAAGTGGTCGCCGCCGCCGGTCCAGTCGTCGACGTCGGCCTTCGCACCCGGGATCGCGGCCTCGATCCGGGCCTTGATGGAGGCTGCGTCGGGCATCTGCCAAGAAGTCTAAAGCACGCGGCCGGGGCGCTATACTTTTGGAAGCAATGATCTCGATGACCGACAAGGGTGCCGAGAAGGCACATGAGTATCTCGCCGCACAGGGCGCCGATGTCTCGCTAGCCGGCCTGCGGGTCGGCGTTCGCGGCGGCGGCTGCTCGGGCTTCCAATACCAGCTCGCCTTCGACGAGCAGCGCGACGATGACAAGGTCTTCGAGAGCCACGGGCTCAAGCTGCTGGTCGAACCGGCCGCCTTCGAATACGTCGACGGCTCGCAGATCGACTATGTGGACGCCCTCACCGGGGCGGGCTTCAAGGTCGAGAACCCCAACGTCGTCGCGGCCTGCGGCTGCGGCAGCTCATTCCGCGTCGCCGGCCAGGAGTCCTGCTCGGCCGTTTGATGGCACGGATCGCGGCTCCGCCGCGTCCGTGGTCGGGATTTCGCTTGGTCAGCGCGGCGGCGCGGTGAGGCTGTCGGTGATGGCGCGCGATCGTAGGTGCGCGAGCGGCGAGGTTTGTGACGCGAAGCGCCCGGACTGGCGGCGCAGGCGAAGGCCGGCGAGCCCTACTGCGGTGGGGCGTCGATCGCGCGCCAGAGGTAGCGGCAGGCCGCGGTGCGGTAGGGCCGCCAGGGCTCGGCGACGGCGATCACCTCCGCCGGTGTTGGCAGCGCCTCGAGCCCGAAGCTGATCTGGATGCCCTTGCGGATCCCGAGGTCGCCGGGAGCCAGCACGTCGGGGCGCTCGAGCTGGAACATCAGGAACATGTGCGCGCTCCACTCGCCGATCCCCTTGACCGCGACCAGCTCGGCGATCACGGCGTCGTCGTCGAGCTGTTCGAGGCGGTCGAGCTCGAGCGACCCGTCGATCACGTGCTCGGCGAGCGAGCGCAGGTAGGTGGTCTTGGCGCGCGAAAGGCCAGCGGCCGCGCGCAGCGCGTCGGGGTCGGCGGCGAGGATCTCCTGCGGCGACGGCGGCCGGCCATCGAAGTGCCCGAGCAGCCGTAGCCAGATCGCCTGGGCGGCGCGCGTCGAGAGCTGCTGGCCGACAATCGTGCGGACCAGGCCGGCGTAGTGTTCGCCGGGCGTCGGACGGGCCGGCGACCGTGCCGGCGCGGGCAGCGCACCGAGCCGCTCTATCAGCTCGCCGAGGACGGGGTCGGCCGCGCGCAGGTGGGCGCTCGCCGCGTCAGTCATCGCCACCCCAGCCGATCGCGTCGAGCAGCTCAGCCACCGTGGTGAGCTTGACGCGCGGGCGACCGGCCGGCTCGCCGAGCGCGCGTTCGCGGCGGTCGATCGCGAGCCAGTCGCCATAGTCGACGAGCTGCGGCTGGCGCTCGCGAACGAACTGCTCGAGCGCTTCGTCGCTGATCGGGTCCGGGTCGAGCAGCTCCCCGGCGGCGAGATCTTCGAGCAGCGCCCCGACGGTCTCGTTGGCGTCCTTCTTGTTTGTTCCGATCACGCCGCTGGGGCCGCGCTTGGCCCAGCCGACGACATACTCGCCGCGTCGCACCCGGCCGTTCTCGTTGGCGATCAGCTCGCGCTCGGCGTCGAAGGGGACATCGGCGAGCGGAGTTCCGCGGTAGCCGATTGCCCGAAACACGGCCTGAGCGGGGATCTGCAGCTGCTCGTCGGTCGCGCGTGCCCGCAGGCTGCCGTCCGCCGTCAGCCCGAGCGCGTTGCGCACCAGCGTCACCGACTCGACCCGGCCGGACCCGCCCAGCGCGAGAGGCGAGAGCAGAAAGCGCAGGGCGACACGCCGCGTGTGGCCCGCGAGCGGTCGCGTCGAGTACTCGCGCAGGATCTCGACGTTGCGCAGGGCGGTGGGGTCGGCGTTGGGGTCCGCCACCCCGTCGCCCAGCCTCAGCTCGTCGGGGTCGACGGTCACGTCTGCGTCGCTCAGCTCGCCGAGCTCGCGCAGCTCCGGGTTGGTGAACGCCGCCTGCGCCGGGCCGCGGCGCGCGACCACCACGACCTCGCGGACGCCGCTGTTCGACAGCACCTCGAGCGCATGGTCGGCGATGTCGGTCACGGCGAGCTCGGCGCGGGTGAGGACCAGCATCCGCGCCACGTCCAGCGCCACGTTGCCGGCGCCGATCACCACCGCGCGCTCGCCGCTCAGGTCGAACTGGTGGTTGCGGAAGTCGGGGTGGCCGTTGTACCAGCCGACGAAGTCGGTGGCGGCGTAGCTGCCCGGCAGATCCTCACCCGGGATACCCATCGCACGGTCGACCGGCGTGCCGACCGCGTAGACGATCGCATGGTAGTGGCGCCGCAGGTCGGCGAGCGTCACGTGGCGGCCGAACTCGACGTTGGCGAACAGCCGCAGCCGCGGGTGCTCCGCCGTGCGCTCGTAGAGGTTGGTGACCGACTTGATCTTCGGATGGTCGGGCGCGACCCCTGCGCGCACGAGGCCCCAGGGCGTCGGCAGGCGCTCGTAGAGGTCCACGTGCAGCTCGGTCGCGGTGTGGCGCAGCAGGTGACCGGCGGCGTAGCTCCCGGCTGGGCCGGAGCCGATGATCGCGACGCGCAGCTTGGCGTCGACGGGGCTGCTCATCCGCGGCGCGGCGACGAATCGGGCGCGCCGGCGGTCGGAGTCACGCGGAGGTCTGCAGCCATCTTTGGGTCAGCGAGTATACGGACGGATGGCGCACCGCTACCATTGGGGCGATGCGGATCGCGCTCGTCTCGCCGTACTCGTGGACGTATCCCGGGGGGGTGACGCGCCACATCGAAGCGCTCGCCGACCAGTTGGCGGCGGCCGGGCACGAGCCGCGGATCATCACGCCGTTTGACCCCGACGACCGCCTCAGCGTGAGGCTGCACCGGGGCGCACGCCCGCAGCCGCGCGTGCAGGCGGCAAACATCGTCTCGCTCGGCCGCACGATCGGCCTGCGTGCGAACGGCGCCGTGTCGAACGTGGCGCTGACGCCGTCGGCGGCGGCGACGCTTCGCCGCGAGCTGCGCGACGGCGACTACGACGTGGTCCACATCCACGAGCCGGTCGTCCCGCTGTCGAGCTGGGACGCGGTCGGCTTCAAGGGGCTGCCGCTCGTCGGAACCTTCCACAGCTATTCGACCAACCGCCTGACCAACGATCTCGGCAACCTCGCCGGCGCTGCCCGGCGCTTCAACCGCCTGCACGTGCGGATCGCCGTCTCCCGCGCCGCGGCCTGGACCGGCGAGCGCTTCTTCGGTGGGCACTACCGCGTGATCCCCAACGGGGTCGTCGTGGGCGATCAGATCGCGCGCGCCGCCGCTTGCATGGCGACCGACGAACGTCCGCTGCGGCTCGTCTTCGTTGGCCAGGCCGTCGAGCGCAAGGGACTGCCGGTCGTGCTGCGCGCGCTCGAGGCGCTGCGCGAGCATGTTCCGTTCACGCTCGAGGTGGTCGGAGTCGAGCAGGCGCAGCTCGAGGCGCTGATGGTCGATCTGCGCGGGGTCACCGCGCTGGGCAAGATCGACGACGCGCAGAAGACCGCGGTGCTGGCGGCCGCCGACCTGCTCGTCGCCCCGTCGCTCGGCGGTGAGAGCTTCGGCATGGTGCTGACCGAGGCCTTCGCGGTCGGTACGCCGGTCGTGGCCTCCGACATCCCCGGCTACAGCGACGTCGTGCGAGACGGCGTCGACGGCGTCCTGTTCGGCCGCGCGGACGCAAGCGCGCTGGCACAGACGCTGCTGGATCTGGCCTACGACCCGGCGCGGCGCGACGCGATGTCGGCGGCCGCCGTCGAGAACGTGCGCCGCTACGCCTGGCCGCTGGTCGCTGAAGAGGTGCTGGGCGCCTACGCCGACGCGATCGCGACACCCGCACCCAGCACGGCGCGCGGGCGCGCCGCCGTGCGCATCGGGGCCGCCAGCGTCGACCTCGCCGGGCATCGGCCGGCGCAACGGCGCCTGCCGAGCCTCGAGCGCGACGAGCGAACCCGGCGCTCGAGGACGCTTGCCGGCGTGCGACGCGGCGCGATCGCGCTGGTCGCGCTGGCCACCGTCGGGGTTTCGGCGCTGGCCGTCTCGCGCATCGGCTTCGGGCGGATCACCAGCGCACTGGTGACCTCCCAGCCATCGTGGGTGCTGATCGCCTGCGCGCTGATGTGCGCGGCGATGGTCTCGCGCGGCTTCGCGTGGCACGCGATCCTGCGTGCCGCGCTGCCGCGCGCGAAGGTTCGCCGCGCGGACGCGATGCAGGGCACCTTCATCGGCGTGCTGATGAGCGCGACCCTGCCGGCGCGGCTCGGGGAGCCCTCGCGATCGCTGATCGTCGCGCGCCGGGTCGGGCGGCCGCTCGAGACCTTCCCGATCGTCGTTGGCACGCTCGTCTCGCAGACGCTGTTGAACCTGGTGGCGCTCGCGGTCCTCGGCGCCGTGATGTTCACGAGCGTCGACCTGTTCAACGGGCGCCACTCGGCGCTGATCGCCGTCGCGGTCGGCCCGGCGGTGCTGGTGGCGGTGATCCTCGCCGCGCCGCTGCTGCTCGGCCGCCGCGGCGGGCCGTCGCGGTCGGCACGCCTGGAACTGTTGCGAACGCGGTTGGCCGGGATGCTCGTGCGGCTTCGGACCGGCATGCGCGTGTTCCGCGAGCCGCGGCTCGCCGCGATCGCGGTCACTGCACAGCTCGGCGCCTGGGCGCTGCAGTGCGCGTCCTGCTACGTGCTGCTGATAGCGCTTGGCCTCGACCATCGTGCCGGGCTCGCGGCGGCTGCAGGCGTGCTGTTCGCGGTCAATGTCACGGCTGTCCTGCCGGCCGCTCCTTCGAATGTCGGCGTCTTCCAGGCGGCCTGCGTGGCCGTGCTCGCGGGTGCGTTCCACGTCTCGACCGCGGACGCGATCGCCTACGGGATCGTGCTGCAGGCCGTCGAGGTGACAACGGCGATGGCGATGGGGATCCCGGCGCTGCTGCGCGAGGGAATGTCGTGGCGTGACGTCAAGCTGCGCGCGATGCACACCTCGCCGGTGACGCTGAACGTCCCCGAGGCCCGCCACGCCGGCAGCGGGGCCAGGATCGTCTGAGCGTCGCCGGCTGCCGCCGGCAGCGCGGCCATGATCGTCTGAGCGCCGACGCCTGCCGCGGTCGACGCACGGGCGGGCCGACGCAGGCGATCGGGCGGCGACGGCGTAGTTTGACGGGGCGATGTCCGACGCCTGGGTCTACATCCTGCGCTGCGCCGACGGCTCTCTGTACACCGGCTGGACGGTCGACGTCGAGCGCCGCCTCGCCTCACACCGCAACGGCGGCGGCGCCCGCTACACCCGCTCGCGCCTGCCGGTCGAGTTGCTCGCGAGCTTCGCGATGGACGACGCGAGCGCCGCACGGCGCGAGGAGGCGCGGATCAAGCGCCTCACGCGGGCCCAGAAGCTGGCGCTGGTCGGGCGCATCTTCAGCAACTCTTCAACAGCTGCCGCTGAGCTTCGCCACACTGGTTCGGCGACACAGATCGCGACGACCTCCTCCCAGTAGTCGACCGGCGCCCCGCAACCCCTGGGGCGCCGGCTTTTTCGGGCGTCACTGCGGCGGCCGGGAAGGCGTCGCCACACACCCGCTTCCCGGCCGCTCACTTGATGAACAGCATCTCCGCGTACTTCGGCAGCGGCCAGAGGTCGTCGGCCACGATCCGCTCGAGGCGGTCGGCGATCGCGCGCGCGCCGTCCATCGCCGGGACGACCTCGTCGCGCATGTAGAGGGCGTGCTTGAGCCCCTCGACGTCGGGATGCACGGCGTTGACGCGTTCCAGCGCGAAGATCGCATCGACGAAGCGGTGCACGAGCTCGGTCGCTTCATCGATCAGCGTCTCGACCCCGGACTCGCGCAGCTGGACCAGGTGGCGGATCGCGGCCGGCAGGAGCAGCGTGCGCGCGATCGAGGCGGCCGTCTCGGCCTCGATGTTGAGCGTGACCGAGTACTGCTCCGTGTAGACCTCGTAGCGGGCCTCCAGCTCGCGCTTGGAGAGCACCTTGTAGTGCTTGAAGACTCCGAGCGTCTGCTTGTCGATCAACCACGGCAGCGCGTCGGGTGTTGAGCGCAGGTTGGCGAGGCCGCGCTTCTGCGCCTCCTGATGCCAGGACTCCGAGTAGCCGTCTCCGTTGAAGACGATGCGGCGGTGTGCCTTGTAGGAGTCCTTGACGATCCCGAGGATCGCCTTCTCGAGTGTCGCGCCGTCCTTGAGCGCGGCGTCAAGCTTCTCCGACAGCGCGTCGATCGCCTCGGCGGCGATCGTGTTCAGCACGGTGTTGGCGAACGACGGCGACTGGCTCGAGCCGAGCGCGCGGAACTCGAACTTGTT
>PMKB01000285.1 GCA_003157595.1 Solirubrobacterales bacterium | reverse complement strand
GGCTGGCACATCGAATGCTCGGCGATGGCGGAGTCCCTGCTCGGCGTCGGCTTCGACATCCACGGCGGCGGCCTGGATCTGCTGTTTCCCCACCACGAGAACGAGGCAGCGCAGACGCGTTGCGCGCGCGGGGCGGAGCTGGCTCGCCACTGGATGCACAACGGCATGCTGGCGAGCACCGACGGCGAGAAGATGTCGAAGTCGGTCGGCAACATCTCGCCCCTGCACGAGGTGCTGGACAGCCACGGCCGAGACGCGGTGATCCTTTACCTCGCGAGCGGCCACTACCGCCAGCCGATCGCCTACGGACCCGAGCAGCTCGATCAGGCCAGGGCGGGCGTGCAGCGGATCCGCGACGCCGCGCGCCGGCTGCAGGCGGGCGAGTCCCCGCCGGCGCTGGCGGCGCTGCGCGGTCGGTTCTTCGCCGCCCTGGCCGACGACTTCAACACCCCGAGCGCGCTCGCGTCGATGTGGGAGTGGATCCGCGAGGCCAACCGCAGCGAGGAGCGGCTCGGCGATCGCGACCTGCGGGAGATGCTCGGCGTGCTCGGGCTCGAGAACCTGCTCGAGCTGGCCGGCGCCCCCGAGCACCTGGTCGCGCTGGCGAACGAACGGCTGCGTGCGCGCGGCGGCGGCGATTTCGCCCGCGCGGACGAGCTGCGCACGCAGATCGAGGCGGCCGGCTGGTCGGTGCGCGACACCCCCGGCGGCTTCGATCTCGCCCCGCTCGCGTGATCGTCTACGGGCGCAACGCGGTCAGGGAGGCGTTGCGCGGTCGCCGTTGCAGCACGCTCGGCGAGATCCTGGCGACCGAGGCGCTGGCACGCGAGCCATGGCTGGCGAGCCGCCGGCCGCGGATCGGCTCGGCGGAGGAGATCGAGCGGACCTGCGGCTCGCGTGAGCACCAGGGCGTCTGCGCCGAGCTGGCGGGCTACCCATACGTCTCGACCGGCGAGCTGCTGATCGGGGAGGAACAGCTGATCGTCGCGCTCGACGAGATTCAGGATCCCCAGAACCTCGGGGCGATCGCTCGCACGGCAGAGTGCGTGGGCGCCAGCGGGCTCGTGATCTGCGAGCGTCGCGCCGCCGAGATCACTCCGGCGGTCTGTCGCGCCTCGGCTGGGGCGGTCGAGCATCTGCGGATCGCGCGCGCGCGCAACCTCGCCGATTTCCTGCTCGCGGCGCGGCGGGCCGGCTGCTGGTGCTACGGCACGGTCGCCTCGGCCGAGGCGACCGACTACACCGAGCCGGACTACAGCGGCGCCGTGGTGGTCGTCTTCGGCGGTGAGGGACGGGGGCTGCGGCGGCGTGTCGCAGAGAGCTGTGACGCCCTCGTGACCCTGCCGCTGCGGGGCCGGATCGCCTCGCTGAACGTCAATGCCGCGGCGGGCGCGGTGCTGTACGAGGTGTTGCATCAGCGCGGAGGCCTTGACAGGGCTCCATAACTGCGGCTAAGGTCCGGAGTACATCAAGGCTAAACCTCAGGTTAAGGTCTTTCATATCCGCAGTCGGCGCCAGGGGAGGAGTGCGCCACTGAGCAATCCTGCCTGCACAAGGCTCGAACAAGGGAACCGCTCGTGGCCCAAGTCTCCAGACAGTCTTACGCTCAACCTCAGGTTGAGGATGGCTTTCTCATCGCGCTCGCGAAGTCCGGCGATCCCACCGCCTACACACGGCTGCTCGCGCGCTACAAGGGGTTCGTGCGGCTCAAGGCCTCGTCGTACTTCCTCGCCGGCGGCGACAGCGAAGACCTCATCCAGGAGGGCCTGATCGGGCTCTACAAGGCGATCCGCGACTACCGCACCGACCGCGAGTCGAGCTTTCGCAACTTCGCCGAGCTGTGCATCACGCGCCAGATCATCACCGCGGTCAAGACGGCCACGCGCAACAAGCACACACCGCTGAACCACTACGTCTCGTTCTCGGCGCCCGCCGGCGCGGGCGCCGAGGACGATGCGCCGGTGCTCGAGGACATGCTCGCCGGCTCGTCGGTCAACGACCCGGCCAAGCAGGCGATCTCCGCCGAGGAGCTGCGCTCGCTGGTTGGCTGCCTCTCGACGAGCCTCTCCCAGCTCGAATCGAGCGTGCTCGCGCTCTACCTCGACGGTCGCTCCTACGAGGAGATCGGCGGGCGTCTGGACTGCGACACCAAGACCGTCGACAACGCGCTCCAGCGGGTCAAGCGCAAGGTCGGCGCGCATCTCGACGAGCGCGCGGTCCTCGACTGATCAGCACTGCAGCGCGCCCGCCGCGCCGGCCTGCGCGCGCTCGTCCGCGCCGTGCAGGCTCGCCCCGGCGAAGCCCTGCGTGATGCGATCGCTGCGCGCCCAATTCTCCAGCGCGAGGTCGAGCGCCTCGATCGGCACCTCGGCGGCCGCCGCCAGCTTGCGCGCGCGGCGCTCGAGCGTGAGTCGGTCGCCGATCGCGAAGACACGCTTCGCGGCGAGTGTCACCTGGTCCTCCTCCGTCAGCAGCAGACCGGGCGCCGCCAGCGGATAGCGGCCCAGGCGGCCAAGGCTGACGAGCAGGTCATAGCGCGCCCGCCGGTGCAGTCCCGGCAGCACGAGACGCTCGTAGATCCGCGCGAAACGCTGCTCGGGCGGCCAGCTTTGATCGCCGGTGAAGGCGAGCTGCTGGGTACCGGCGCGCCGCGCGAAGCGGACATAGGCTGCCAGCGGCGCGGCGCCAGCGGTCGGCTCGTGGCTGCCGCGGGGTCCGGGTGACGCGTCGCCGAGCTCCGGCAGCGCCGGCCACGCGGTACGCACGGCCTCGATCGCCGAGAACGGCTGCTCGGCTTCGAGCGGTCCCAGATAAGCGGTCAGCAGCGCGAGCCAGGTCGCCTGCTCGGGGTCCTCGCCGCCGGCGATTTCGGCGTAGAGCCCCGGAGGATCGTGCGTCAGCGCCTCCAGGCGCCCAGCGGCGAAGCCGATCTCGCTCGCGAGCCGCCGCGCGTCCGCCGTCGAGCGCAGCCCGGGTGCGAGCGCCGAGCGGTAGCCGTCGGCGTCGCTGCGGGCTTCGTGGCGGACAATCAGCCCGCCGCGCGAGCTGATCTGGCTGCGCGGTCGCGTGTCGCTCGAGCGCCGAGGCTTGCCCGCGACCGATGCGCGGGCCGCCGCCTCGACGTTCGCGTGGCAGATCGGACAGTGCTCGGTGGGCGTGCCGTGGCGGCAGAACTTCGACACGGTTGCAGTCTATTGCCGCCCGCTCGTGCGGCCTGGCTGGCGGCGATCGGCGCTCCTGTGCGCACGCGGGGACTGGATCGAGGACACTGCAGTTCGAGCGAAGGGAGACGAGCGACGAGCACCGATCATGGGACCTCGAGTGCGCACGAAGGGAGCGTCGCACTGCCCGGCGAGCGAAGCTCGACGCCTCACACGCGGGCTGGATCGGTGCGCTCGAGCTTCGGCCTGACGCTGCTGGCGCTCCGCGCGTCGCTGCGGAGGGCTGCCGTCTGGCTGGGGCGCGTGCTGCCTGCGATCACGACCGGTCTGGCGGCGGCGATCCCCGTGCTCGTCTCGACCGCGCACGCGGTGAGCGCCGGCTGGGAGCCGGCCGCCGACGACGGGATCATCGTCACGCGCGCTTGGGACGTGCTGACCTTGCATTCGCCGCTGGTCGGCCAGTACTCCGAGGCCGGCAACCTGACCGGCCAGGTCATCCACAGTCCCGGGCCGCTGCTGTATTGGCTGCTGGCGCTGCCGTCCCGCTTCGGCTCCACCACGAGCCTCGCCGTGACGATGGGAGCCGTGAACACGCTCGCGATCATCGCCTGTGTGGCGCTGGCCAGACGGCGCGGCGGGCTCGTGCTGATGTTCGCGACGGCCATCGGCATCGCGCTGATGTGCCAGTCGCTCCCGGCCGAGTCCTTCCATGACGTGTGGAACCCCGCCGCGGCGCTGTTCCCCTTCCTGCTTCTGATCTTCCTCTGCTGGTCGGTGGCCTGCGGCGACCACCGGCTGCTGCCGCTGACGGCGGCGGTCGCGAGCTTCGTTACGCAAACCCATCTCACCTACATCGCACCGACCGCGGGGCTGCTGGCGATCGGGGTGGGCGGATTGGCCGTGCGCCGTTTCGCTGAGCGCCGCGCGGCGCAGGGCGATCGCGGCGCCGAGGCTCTGCCCCGGCGCCGCGCGCGGTTGCGCCCGTTCGGGCACTGGGTCGCGGCCGCCACGCTCGTCGCCGCGATCTGCTGGGCTCCGCCGCTGCTCGACGAGATCGCAAACAGCCCCGGAAACCTGACGCTCATCGTGGCGGCCACGAGCGACCGGGGGACGACGCTCGGTACCTCGGTCGGCTGGAACGCGGTCGTTGACGCGGTCGGCTGGAAGCCGTGGTGGCTCTACATCCCCAGGTCCGAGTGGGATCGCAAGCGCGACGTGCGCGTCACACCCGCCGGCGGCGCGAGCGACTCCACCCTGGCGATGCTCGCGGCGCTCGGGCTTGTGATCCTCCTAGGGCTCCGGCGCCGCCGCGCCGACCTGGCCGCCGCGGCTGCGATCGGGCTCGTGCTGTGTGCTGCGCTCGCCGCAAACGTGTCCCAGACACCGGCCGTGCCGCTCCTGGCGGCGACGATCGGCTACACCGCCTGGTGGGGTTCGATGCTCGGCCTATGGGTCTGGCTGGTGCTCGTCTGGTCACTGTGGTGCGTGTTGCGCCGCCTGGTGTGTGAGAGCGCGCCCGCGCTCCGGCGTGCCGCGCCCCGTGTGAAGCGCCTGCCTGCCGGCACGCTGCGAGCGGCCTGCGTCGCAGCCTCGCTGGGCGCCCTCGGCGGCACCGTCGCGACGGCAGGTGCCGTCGCCGCGACGCAGAAGCCGGACTCGCACGTCAACCAGTACCACCCGATCGCTGCGATCGTCGCGCGCCTTGACGAGATCATCCCGCCCGGCCAGACGGTCCGCATGGAGCTCGGGGCCAGCAACGTCTCGACCCTGCCGATCGAGCCGGCCGTGCGGTTCGGACTCGTGCGCCACCGCGATCTGGTCCTCTCACGAGGCGCGCACCAGCGCCTCGGGTATTACTACGAGCTCCGGAGCAAGCGCTACCGCTGGTTCGTCTTCATCGCCGACGGAATGCGCCGGCGCAAACACATGCTGCTGGCGATCACCGTTCACTTCCACGACGCCTGGGGTGAGCACACCTTCAGTGCTTGGGTCGCTCGCGTGGGCGCCGGCCGATCGCTGTGGGCCCCGGCCGGCGTTCGCACCGACTCCGCCCGCGCGGCCGCCTGATGGTGGGGCGCGACGGTTTGATGGCGGGCGGCGGCGTCGCTCGCCGGCGCCGGTTTGTCGTTGCGTTCGCGGTCGTCACGTTGACGGTGCTCGCGGGGAGCGCGGTCTCGTGGGGAGCTGCGGGCGCGCGCTCGCGCGGGTCGATGCCTCGTGTGGCGGCAGCACAGGCCCCGGTGGTCGCCACGGCCGTCCACGCGCTGGCGGCCGGTGCGGACCAGACGTGCGCGCTGCTCGGGGCTGGGAGTGTGGACTGCTGGGGCGACAACGGGTACGGGCAGCTTGGCGATGGCACGAGCCGTGGTCCGCAGAGCTGTAACGGCGATCCGTGCGCCAGCACGCCGGTGGCGGTGCGTGGAATTTCGAACGCGATCGCGATCGCCGCGGGCGGCGCCGACAGTTGCGCGCTGTTGTCCGGCGGTAGCGTCGACTGCTGGGGGGAGGATGAGTACGGGCAGCTTGGCGATGGCACGAGCCGTGGTTCGCAGAGCTGTAACGGCGATCCGTGCGCCAGCACGCCGGTGGCGGTGCGCGGGATCACCGACGCGACGGCGATCGCGGCAGGCGGCGGCCAGAGTTGCGCCCTGCTGTCGGGTGGGAGCGTCGACTGTTGGGGCGAGAATGACTATGGGCAGCTTGGCGATGGCACGAGCCGTGGTCCGCAGAGCTGCAATGGCGGTCCGTGCGCCAGCACCCCCGTGGCCGTGGCGGGCATCACCGACGCGAGCGCAATCGCCGCCGGCAGCAACCACGCGTGCGCGCTCCTGGCCGGTGGGGGAGTCGACTGCTGGGGCTACAACTTCGCCGCCGAGTTGGGGATCGGCACGAGCAGCGGCGTCCAGTGGTGCACCGGCGGTGAGTGGTGCGCCACCAAGCCGGTCGCCGTGGTCGGCATGGCGAGCGCGACCGCGATCGTCGCCGGGGGCGATCACACCTGCGCGCTGGTGGCCGGCGGCGGCGTGCAGTGCTGGGGTTACAACTCCTACGGGCAGCTCGGCGACGGCATCAGCACCGGCCCGCAGACCTGCTACTGGCAGCTGGTCCGGTGCGCGAAGACGCCGATCGCGGTGAGCGCGATAGCGAACGCGACCGCCGTGACCGCCGGTGGTGAACACACGTGCGCGCTGGTGGTGGCGGGGAGCATCAGCTGCTGGGGCGCCAACTGGTTTGGGGATCTCGGTGACGGCGCTCGCAGCGGCCCGGACATTTGCAACGGTTACCCCTGCAGCACGAAACCGGTTGCCGTAAGGCTGCCGCCGCCGCGGTCGAACCGGCTCAGCCGGGCGACACGAGCAGATACACGCGTACGGGCGGCTGCGGTTCGAACGAGAACACCAACCAGCGCTGGCCCTCATAGCTCACCGAGCCGCTGAGCGGAAGCGATGGTGGGTCCGAGCCGTCGCTTGTCGCGAGCACCGTGCCGTTGGGATCACGCACGAAAACCTTGGCCGCCGTGTAGACGTGGACCCAGTAGGCGTAGCCGAAATAGTGCTGCGCCACCGGGCCCAGCAAGCCCGTCAGTCGCGATGCGACACGACCGAACTCCGCCGCTCTCACCGTGTCGCACGGCTCGACGGTCGCGGTCATCGCCGGGGGCGGGACGAGGATCACCGCGCGCAGCGCGCCGCTGGGGAACGCGCCGTAGGTGCGCGTCACCAACAGGTAGCGCACATTGCCTACGGTCAGGGTGTTGGCCGTCGGACGCGTTCGCGGAAAGCTCACCCCGCCCAGCTGCGCGACCATGCGGCCGCCGTAGTAGATCCCGATCGGGTCGCCGATGAATCGAGTCTCGAGCTTCGTGACGCCGACGTCGTCCTGCACCGACATCACGAAGCTGCCGATCACCGCCCCCGACGCGGAGTGTAGGAGGCCTGAGACGGGCGCGATAACGTAGGGACCGCCGAAATCCGCGAGCAGGTGACCGGAGGAATCGAGCACGCGCAGCCTCACGATGTGCCAGGCCGGGTGGTACACAAGCCGCTTGACCGCGGCGAGCGTCGCGACGGCGTCGTCCTGCGAAACCGCGGCGATCAAGGCCTGGTTGGCGGTGATCTCCGCGAGGTCGTCGGTCACCTCCTGCCCGGCGAGCTCATTCGCGTAGATGTTGCTCAGCACCTGCGCGTCCGCGGTCGCGAGAACGCCGTGCGTCGCCGCTGCGCACGCGGCGCTTGTGGCCGCGATTGTGTTGGCGGCGAGTGCGGCGAGACCACCGGCGGTGAGCGCGAGCGCCGCGAGGGCCAATAGAACGAGCCTGCGAAGTCTCAGGAGCACAGGGGAACGCTACCCGACCGGCCAGCCGCGGCTCTCGTGAGGAGGGGTTTCAAACGGTTGGCGCCTCGTAGGTCTGCGGCGCGCCGCGAGCTGCGTGGCGGTCGCGCCTGCCCGTCGTGCGAATCGACGACCGCTGGCGTATGCATGGCGAGGGCTTCCTCGCCATCGACGGGCGCAACGGCGACCCTCCCGAGATGCGGGTAGCGTTGGCTGCGTGTGGATCCAGCGCCGGATTGATCTCGTGGCGCGCCCTCGAGGCTTTCACCTCATAACCCGCGAGGTCGTCGAGGCGCTGCCTGCGTTGGCTCAACTTCGCGTGGGACTGCTGCACCTGCTGATCCAGCACACCTCGGCGTCGCTGGCGCTGAACGAGGACGCTTCGCCCGCCGTCAGACATGACTTCGAGAGCTGGTTCAATGCCGCGGTCCCCGAGCAGGCCCAGTTCTGGACGCACAGACTCGAGGGCGCAGACGACATGCCGGCGCACATCAAGGCCGCGCTGCTCGGCCCGTCGTTGACCCTCCCGATCGCCGATGGGCGACTGGCGTTGGGCACCTGGCAGGGCATCTACCTGTGCGAGCATCGCGATCGCGGAGGCGCCCGGTCAGTGCTGGCGACGGCCTGCGGTCAGTCGGCGCAGAGCGACATGCGCTGAAAGATGCCATCGGATAGGCCGGAGGCAGTGCCCGGTCCTCGCGCGTTGGCCCGGTGCGCAGTGGTCAGCCCCAGCTGAGACTGCAAGCCGGCGCCGGCTGTGCAGAACCGTCAGCGTCAGTCGTTGAGCTTAACCCACGCAACGAAGCCAACGGCGACGATGAACTCGAACACGTACGCCGCTGCAAGCCAATAGAAGCTCATTCCGGGCCTCCGCACATGCGGAGATCCTACGCCGTCGCGAGACGGAACGGCGCCATGAGTTTTCGCCGCCGGCGGGTGACTTGGACCGCGCCCCAGCGCCCCGACGAGATGCTGCCGCAGCCGAATGGCATCCACGACGTCATCGGTCAGCCAGCCGAGGTGCGGCGGTGCGCTCGCCTGCCAGCGGCTGCGATCAGACGCGCGGCGGGACCGGCAACGCAGCGTGCTCGGCGGCCGTCCGCCTGCGCACCAGGTCGGCCGGGTGGATCCAGGCGCGCCCGCAGAGCGGCCGCAGCCGTCGCGGAGCCCACCAGTTTGCGCGCCCAAGCAGCGCCATCAGAGCCGGTACGAGCAGTGCGCGCACGATCGTGGAATCGATGATCACCGCCAGCGCGGCGCCGATGCCGAACTCCTTGAGCGAGGCGACGTTCGACGCGGCGAGCGAGCCCACCGCAGCGCAGAACAGCAGCGCCGCGGCGCTGACGACGCGCCCGCTGCGCTCCAGGCCGGTGGCGACCGCAACTTTGTCGGACGCTCCGGTGTCGTGGGCCTCCTTGATGCGCGCCAGCAGGAACACGCCGTAGTCGGTCGACAGCCCGAAGGCGATGATGAAGAGGATGATCATGTTGGTCTGCTCGAGCGAGCCCGTGGCCGTGTAGCCGAGCAGGCTCTGGAAGCGGCCGTCCTGGAAGACGAGCACCAGGATGCCGAACGCGGCGCTGAGCGTCAGTAGGTTCATGATCAGCGACTTGATCGCGAGCACGACCGATCCGGTCATCGTGAACAGCACGGTCAGCGTCGTCGCGGCGAGGATCATCAGCGCGAGCAGCATGTGCGTTCGCAGGCTGATGGCCTGGTCGTACTGCTCCGCCGCCACGCCGGCGAGCGCGACCGCGAAGGTGGCCGGCACGGTGTGGATCTCGCCGATCAGGTTCTGGGACTGCGTGCTCAGCGGCGTATGCGAGGCGAGCACGTCGATGCTCCAAAGCCCCCTGGCAATGCGCACCGGCGGCTGCGTCGTCGCGACGCCCGGCAGGCGCGTGAGTCGTGCGCGATAGCGGCCGAGCGCCGCGGCGGCGCCGTCGGGCGCGCGGATCAGCGCCACGACCGGGTTGGCGGCGTCGGCGGCGAACTGGCTCGCCAACCGCGCATCGACGACACGGGCGCTTGAGCTCCGGGGCAGCACGCGCGAGTCCGTCGACCCCAGATGCAGGTTCAGCGCGGGGAGTCCCACGAGCAGCAGGCACACGGCACAGGCCGCCGCGACCAATACGGGACGGCGCATCACGCGCATCGCGAGCCGGTACCAGTGACCTTCAGCCACCGGACCCTCTGCGCGCTTGCGTGCGCGCTGCAGGCGTGCCGGCGAGAGCGCGTTGATACGGGGCCCGAGCAGCGTCAGCACCGCCCCGAGCGGAATCAGCGCCGCCGTGGCGGCGAAGACCGTCACGATCGCCGCCGCGATCCCCATCGAGGAAAGCATCCGCTGCGGGAAGACCAGCAACGACAGCAGCGCGACCGAGACGGTGAGCGATGAGAAGACGACCGTGCGTCCGGCCGTGCCGAGGGTCCGTTCGAGCGCCTCCGAGCAGTGCCCACACCGAGCAAGCTCTTCGCGGTAGCGGTAGACGATGAACAGCGAGTAGTCGATCGCCAGCCCCAGCCCGAGCCCGGTGACCAGGTTGAGGGAGTAGACCGACAGCGACGTCACCTGCGAGAGCGCGCGCATGATCAACAGGCTTCCAGCCACGGCGATCGCGCCCACGATCAGCGGAAGCGAGGCCGCGACGAGCCCGCGGAAGGCGATCAGCGACAGCAGCAGGAGGATCGAGAAGGCGATCAGCTCAACCTGCGGCAGCTGCGCGGCGATCGCGTCGTCCAGTTGGCTGAATGTGAGCTGGCTGCCGCCGACGGTCACGCCATTCACGTTGCGGAGGTCGCGCTTGATCCGCTCGGCGGCGGCGGTCGCCGCGTTGCCCGAAGCGTGGGTCCCGAAGAACCCCAGGACGATCGTCGAGTGTGCGTCCTTCGACAGCAGCGCCGCGGGGTGGCGCGTGTCGAGGACACTCACGACCTTCGAAACGGCCGCCTGGGACCGGATGTCGCGCACGACGTGTGCGACCACAGCGCGGCCTGGTCGGGCCGCGACGGGCCCCGGGGTGCGTACGAGCACGAGCAGGCCCGGCTCGGACGAGATACCGGTCGCTGCGACGATCTGCTGTTGCGCGATCGCGCTCGGAGCGTTGGGATCGGAGCTGCCGCCGTCGCTCAATGATCCGACGACCCCTGAGCCGATCACACCGGCCGCCACGGTGAACACGACCGTCGCCGCTAGCACGAGGCGGGCGCGTCGATGGATTAGTTCCGCGAGTGCGTGCAAGGTTGAGGGCGGGCCCGACCGAACTGCCTCGGGTCGGGGACGACACCGCCAGCGCGATCACGACACATCCATCCGAGTCATCGGACGAATCGACAATGAAGGTTAGCCAGTGTCGGTGGCGGGCACGCCGGCTCCGGGCGCGCCCTACCGACGACGGCGACGCCGGTAGGGTTGCGGCAACGAGAGGAAGGAACACGGGATGGTCGGCGTCCGGCGCAGCGATGCGCCGGCAGACATTGGCATGGCACGCCGAACCGCGTTTGGCTCGCTCGGCGTTGGCCGGGCATCTGGCGTCGCTCCTGCTTGGCGCTTGGCATGGCGTTGCTGAGCGGCACCCCCCGGGGTTGGCTGCCCGGCGCCGTCGCAGTTGCCGTAGCAGCGGCCCTGTTGGGCGCCTCGCCACGATCGGCCTCGGGTGGCGTGCCGGCCGGCCGAGCGCTCGACCCAACGCGCTTCGCGGCCGGCTCGTGTGTGTCCTTCGCGCCGACCTCGGGGCCCCCGCGCCACAAGACGGTCTTCATCGACGCGGGTCACGGTGGCCCCGACCCGGGTGCCGTCGGCGTGACGCTCGGCGGCAGGACCGTTCACGAGGCGACCGAGACATTGCGTGTGGCGCTGGACGCGCTGGGGCCGCTGCGAGCGGAGGGCTATCGCGTGGTCCTCTCGCGCACCACTGCTGCGGCGGTTGGGCGCCCTGCGCCAGGGGACCTGTCGGGCGGTGTGTTCAGCGGACAGGGCGTTCATCGCGACATCGTCGCCCGCGACGCCTGCGCAAATCTCGCCCGGGCGGACATCCTGATCGGCGTGTATTTCAACGCAAGCGACTACACCTCCGACGGCGGAAGCCTCACGCTGTACGACGCGGCTCGCACGTTCAGGCAGTCGAACCGCAGGCTTGCGCAGCTCGTGCAGCACAGCGTGCTCGCGCGGCTGAACGAGAGCGGGCGGAGCGTCGCCGACGATGGAGTTCACCCCGACGTCGGCTACGGCTCCTCGGTCACGAGCGCGGACCGGGCCTACGGTCACCTGCTGCTGATCGGTCCGGCGAAAGCCGGCTACTTCTCCGCTCCGAGCGAAATGCCGGGCGCACTGATTGAGCCGCTGTTCATCACGAATCCGGCGCAGGCGTCGCTCGCTGACAGCGTCGCCGGCGAAAAGGCGATCGCCCGCGGGCTTGCAACCGCCGTGGGGCAGTACTTCGGCACCGCTTGAGAGCCGACGCTCAGCCGATCGAGAACGAGCGCCGTACCGCCTTGCGATCGGACCCCGGCGGACCCAGTGCCCGCGCGTAGAACGTGTAGCGACCGGCTGCCAGATGCGTGTACACGCGCACCGCTCCGCACGCGGCGTAGCGCGGGCCGGTTCGCGCCGCCCTGCCGGTGCGGCGCACAAGCGCGCACTGGAACCCCGACGGCGTGCCGGAGTCCAGCAGCACGAAGCGCACCGCGTGAGCCCTCGCGTTCACGCGTGCGTGCGCGATCACCGCGGTTGGCGGCACGCTCTTCGTGATCGAAGCGGGTGTCGCCGTCCCGGTCGAGCCTGAGGGGATCGTGACGACCGGAGGGCGGCCGGCGCCGGAGGAACCACCGCTTCCCGACGAGCTGCCGCTGCCGGAGGAGCCATCGCCGGCTGATCCTCCGCCTGCGCCCGAGGAGCCGCCTGCGCCCGAGGAGCCGCCTGTGCCCGAGGAGCCGCTTGTGCCTGAGCCACCGCTGCCAGAACCGCCGCTGCCGCCCGAGGGGCCGCTCCCCGAACCGGCCCCGCTGCCAGAACCGCCGCTGCCGCTCGAGGAGCCGCTCCCCGAAACGCCGCTTCCCGAACCGGCACCGCTCCCCCCTGAGGAGCCCGAGCCGCCGATGTCGGCCAGCGCCGCGGTCCAGGTGTAGCTGAGCGTCGTCCAGCTCGTGCTCGCGCTCGCGGTCCCCACGATCGTCATCGCGTAACCCGGCTCGCGGTAGGGGTCGGTGCCCGCGGCCGCTCCCATGACCAGCGCGCCGGCGTTGGACACGGCAAGGACGTCCTGACGATGGCCCCAACAGCCCGGATCGCCGGCGCCCCGGCAGTCGATGTTGGGGCTGCCGATACCGTCGTCGTACATCCATCCGTAGTAGGCGAGCAACGCGTTCGCGTACCCTCCCGCCCAGTTGGACCACCAGCCGACGATGTTGAGCCCGGGCGGCAGGTCCGGGTCCGGGTTGGGGTCGGTGTCGTCGGCGACGGCGAGCTGCGAGGCGGAGTCCAGAGCCGGGCTCAGCCCGGCGATCGCCGGCAGCCCGTAGGCGATGCGGTCGAGGTTGGAGAGGATGAAAAGCTGGTCCGCCGGCGGCAGCGAGTCGAAGTCCGCGGGCAGTCTGTAGGCCCCGAGTCCGAGCGCGGCATGCGCGCTGTTCAGGTCCGCGACGGCCGCGTTCTCACATGCCGTCGAGCTGGGGGAGCTGCAGCTGGGGGGAGTCGAAAGCGGCATGTTCGCCGCCGGGTTGGGGGCCGCAGCCAACGCAGTCGCCGCGGTGGCGGTGCATACAGCCCCAGCCAGCAGCACCGCGTGGAGCATCCGTGCCCACATCTTGTTCACCGTAGCAGCCGAAATGCGGCCGGGCGAGCGTTCTAAACGAGCGGACGATGCGCCACGCGAGAGCTCTTCAGGGCGCGTCGCGAGCGAGCTCGGGCGCTCCCGTCTCCGCGCCGTTGTGGCGGTCGCGGAGGGCGGTTGGTGGCGATTTGTGGGCCTTTGGACGGCCGACCGCGAACCCTGCCTGCGCGTCCCGGGCTGCACGCCCGTCGCCTATGGAGCCGCATCGGTGCAGTCGGGCGCCGCCTACGACACGGGCGCTGGCCGGCGCCGGACTCTCGCGGCGCGGCCCCGCTTTCGCTGGACCAGCTGCCTTGTGGCCTCAGTCAGCGGTCCTGCGCTCAGGCGTTCCAGGGCTCGCTGAGTACGAGGTCTTCGTCGAGCGACCGGCGTGGGTGCAGGCCGAGCGCTTGGAGCTCCGCGTGGTAGGACCGGCAGGCCTCGCCGGCTTCGAGTTCGCCGTCAGCGATTGCACGCAGATGGCGGACGAACGTGAGCGGGTGCTCGCTGTCTTTGATCTTGCGCCCGAACAGTGCCGCCCGAGCGCCGTTGCGCCGCGCGTCCTCGAGCAGGAAGAAGGCGTCATAGGTCGTGCCGGAAGACCCACCCAGGACGCCCGGGACCAGGTGGGGGTCATACGCGACGAGCGCCTGCATGGCGCGCGGGCCGTGGTAGGGCATCTTCAGGAACAGCGGCCGGGCAGCGCGTGGAATCCCGGCGAGCGTACGCGCAACGAAGTCGTTGAGGAATGGCCCGGGGTCTGGCGGCGCAAGCTCTGGAACGTTGGGGGCGAACACCTCGAGAAAGTGGCGCAGTCCGCCACGCTCGGACTCGAGGCGGAAGTCCCTGTAGGCCTCGAGTGCTGCGACGTCCAGCTCGGCGTCTCCTGAGGGCGTGATCGAATACAGCGCGAGATCGACGCCCGCGGCGCCGGTGATCTGCTCGACGGTCGCGGTGCGAAACGGTCGCGAAGGCTGCTGCGGGTAGGACGCCCCGGCGAGCACGTGGACGTCGCTAGTGTCGTTGGCGCGCACCGCCGCGGTGATCTCGGAGTCCTCGAACAGCCGCTGCTCGACCGTCACCTGTTCGCTCGTGCTGACGCTCATCAGCATGATGTCGATGAGGCCCTGGCGGACGATCTCGGTGACCTGGTCGCGGAAATCGGCGAGCGAGCGCGCGTTGCCGCTGAGCGGGTCGATCCCGGTTGCGGCCAAGCCGTAGGCCATGTCTGCGTCCTTGGCATCGGCAAGGATGAAGTCGCGTGCGCCGGCAGGATCGGCGTGGATGTTCGCGAGCTTGGCGTCGAGTGATTTCATCAGCGGAGCGTCAGCGTGCCCGTGGGGCTGCGCTCGACGCTGACATTGTCTCCCAGATCGATGTCGAGCGGCAGGCGGGTCCAGCCGCCGGCCAGCCGCGCTGCGACCTGCGGCCAGAGCGGCACCGAACTCGCCGGATCCACGGCCTCGACGCTGCATGCTCCGACGGCGGTTGCACCGGTCGCGGCGCCGACCGGGTCCTCGCCGCGCAGCAGCGCCGCCAGCAGCCCGGCGATCGTGGCGTCCCCGGAGCCGGTCGTTCCGACGACCGTGCGCGCGGCGAAGCAGGGCGCCAGGACCTCACGATCGGTCCATGCCTGTGCGGAGAGGCCGAGGCGGTCGCAGAAGGCGCCGATCCTGGCCGTATCGCTGGACGTGCGCAGGTAAAGGCCCTGGTCGCCGAGCTTGATCGCGACGACGGCGACGCCCATGTCGAGCAGGCGATCGCCGAGCGCTGCGAGCCGGCTGGCGTCAACGAAGGCGCCGATGCCGCGGCTCGCCTGAAGCGCCGCGTGCGCCGGGCGGTCGAGCATGAACAGCAACTCCTCGATGCTGGGGGCGAAGACGTCCACAAACGCCAGAGCGTTCGACAGCACCGCCTGCCAGTCCACCGCTCCGGCCTCGCTTTCGGGATCTACGGCGCAGAGGTCGAGCGATGTCGCCGGTCCGGCAGCGTGCACCCGCTCGAACAATCGGCGCAGCTGCTCCCCGTCGGCGAGGTACATCTCGCGCATCAGCGGGGGATAGCCGAAATGAAAGACCCGAGGGCCGTCGAGTACCTCATCGCGAACGTCGTCGGCGCAGAACGTCAGGTTGGCGCCGGGGCAGTGAAGGAAGGTTCGATCGACCCCCGGTGGGCTGATCGCGATCGTGTAGCTCGTGACCTCTCCTGCAGAGACGCGAATCTCGGCTCCCAGGTCGCTCTCGAACTGCGCCAGCGCTTCCAGCAAGGCCCGTCCGAAGAGATCGTCCCCGACCTTCGCCACGAGCCGCACGGGCACGCCGAGCCGGTGCAGCGCCAGTCCGGTGTTGGAGACCGAGCCGCCGGTCGATATCAGCGCCGGTCCCACGACCGTCAGGCGGCCGGGCTCATAGGCGACCGGTCCCGGCAGTTCGGGGAACAGATCCAGCGAGATGTGGCCTGCGACGACCGCATCGGGCGCGGCACGTCGGTGTGATGTGGGGTGCATCGTCGTCTCGGACGCTACCGCGATCGGCCACAGTTCACACGAGTTCACGGTCCTGCCGGTTGGGCCAGCCCGGCGAGCGTCAGCGCCTCGCCAACCATCGAGCCGAGCCGCGGCGGCAATGCGCCGGGATCCCACCAGCGGGCTTCGGCGATCTCGACCAGGTCTGGCTGAACGTGTTTGGAGCCGACATCGACGCGGTAGAGATGCGTGCGATGGCGACTGTTGCGCCCGGGTCCGTGGATGACGGCGAGCGCGATCGCGTCTGCGACGCTGAGCCCCAGTTCCTCGGCGAGTTCGCGTCGCAGGGCCGCGAGCGGCTCTTCGCCGCGTCTGACGCCGCCGCCAGGCAGCTCCCACCGGGCGGGGCCGTAGGTGTGATGGACCAGCAGCAGCTGACCGTCGCAGACGAGCGCGGCCTTCGCCCCCTGGCCGCGTGGGGGCCAGGCGAAGGCGGCCAGCTGGAGCAGGCGGTAGGCGACGCGGTAGGCCCTACGGCGGAGGCGAAGCACCAGCGGAGCTTGATCGCACGTTGGGGGTTGCGCAAACATGACGTTAACGTAAACTACGATCCGATGGTCCCGATCCGCTTCATGTTCCCCTGATGATCGAGCACGCGCAGCCTTCGGTACGAGTGCGCCGGCCCCGCCTTGGTGTCGAGGCCCGCTCGCCCAACTATCGCTGGTGGGCTCTGTCGTGCACCAGCCTCGGCATGCTCCTGGCGGCGACCAACTCAGGCACGCTGATAATCGCGCTGCCTGACCTCGAGCGCAGTCTCCACACCAGCCTGCTCGCTCTGGTCTGGGTGATCCTCGCCTACATGATCGCCTCCACGGTGCTGGTGCTCAGCGCGGGTCGGTTGTCTGACCTGTTCGGGCGCAAGAGCGCCTACATCGGCGGCTTCCTCGTCTTTGCCGCTGCCTCGCTCGGCGCTGGCTTTGCGGCCAACGGCGACCAGCTGATCATGTGGCGGATCCTCCAGGGGGCCGGTTCGGCGTTCCTGTTCGCCAACTCGGCCGCGCTTGTGACGGATGCCTTCCCGCGCGAGCAGCTCGGCGTCGCGATGGGGGCCAACATGATGGTCGGCGCGATCGGCCTTGTACTGGGTCCGGTCCTCGGCGGCGCGCTGGTGGGCATCTCCTGGCACTGGGTGTTCTGGTTCAACGTGCCGCTGGCTTTGGCCGGCGCCGGCTGGGGTGCCGTGGTGCTGCGCGAGATCGCCAAGCACGACGGCGTTCGCGGCTTCGACCTCGGCGGCACGGCGACGTTCGTCGTGGGGCTGACCGCGCTTGTGCTCGCCGTCTCGCGAGGCGGCCTGTCCGGGTGGAGCGACCCGATCGTGATCGGCGGGTTCGCGCTCGCCGCGGTGTTGCTGCCGGCTTGGGTGGCGATCGAGCGCCGCGGGCGTGCTCCGATGCTGGACCTGGGCATCTTCCGTGACCGCCTGTTCGCCGCCGCGAGCGTGGCGACATTCATCAGCGGGCTCGTGCGCTACGCGCTGATGTTCATCTTCGTCTTCTACTTCCAAGGCGCGCAGGGAGACTCGCCGATCACCGCGGGACTCAAGCTCTCGCCGCTGGCGATCGGCATGTTGACCTCCTCACCGCTCGCAGGTCGCTATTCCGACGGCCACGGCTCCCGCGGGCTCGCTGCGGCAGGCATGCTCGTCACGGCCCTCGGCCTGGCGCTGATGACGGTGCTCGTGGTGGGAAGCTCGTTCGCGCTGAGCGCGGCGGCGCTCGCGATCGTCGGCGTCGGCTCGGGCATGTTCATGAGCCCGAACACCGCGGCGATGATGGGCGCGGTCCCGCCACATCGACGCGGTGTCGCCGCCGGCGCGCGAATGGTGCTCCAGAACACCGGCTCGGTGCTCTCGATCGCCTTCGTGCTGGCCGTCGTCACGGCGGCAGTGCCGAAATCGACGCTGTTTCGCATCTTCTCCGGCCTCGGCCACGGGCTCGACAGCGCAAAGCTCGCGCCGTTCATCGCCAACATGCACGCCGCCCTGTGGGCGATGGTCGTGGCGTCGACCATCGGCGCGTTGGTCAGCACGATGCGACCCGCTCACCAGCCGACATGAGCACCGCCGAATCCGTCGGCGTCCTGCGCATCGGTGAGGTGGCTCGACGGTGTGGGACGACACCGCGCACGATCCGCTACTACGAGGAGCTCGGGCTGCTCGGCGACCGCGCGGCGCAACGCCCAAGCGGTGGGCACCGGTCCTACACCGACGCGGACGTCGACGACCTGTGCGAGCTGATGAGGCTGCGCGAGCTGCTTGGACTCTCGCTCGAGGAGCTCGGCCGCGTGATCGAGGCCGAGGAAGCCCGTGCTCTTGTGCGTGCAGAGATCGAGGCCGGCGTGGAGGATCCGGCGCGCCTGCGCGCGATGTTGCTCGAGGCGCTCGGCCACCTCGACCTGCAGCTTTCGCTCGTCCACCGCCGCCAGAGCGAGCTCGCGACGCTCGAGGACGATCTGCAGCAGCGGCGCAGGCGGGTGATCGGGCGGCTGTCGAACACGCCGGGCGGCGCCCCGGGCGCCTGACAGAACGCGGGCTTGGCCCGCACGCCGCGCTGAACCCTGTGCTCGCGTCGCGCGCGAGCACAGGTTCACACCGGGGGGGACGACCGATCGCGCGCGCGATGAGATGATCTGTGCGTGCGAAGCAACGTGGCGATTTCCCTTGCCGGCGGTGGCGCGCTCGGCGGCGTGCTGGCACTGCCGGCCGGGTCCTGCGACCCTCCGGTGCCCGGTGTGATCGTGCTCCACGAGGTGTTCGGCCCGGCGCCGGATATTCTCGACGCGGCCGATCGGTTCGCTGAGCACGGCTACGCGGCGCTGACGCCGGATCTGTTCAGCGCGGGCACGCGGCTGGGCTGCCTGGCGCGCGCCATGATCGAGAGCAGCCGCGGGCGCCCGGGCAAGATCACCGCGGCCGTCGAGGCCAGTCGCGCCTGGCTGGCCGCGCGGTCCGAGATCGACGCCGAGCGCTTGGCGATCATCGGCTTCTGTATGGGAGGCGGCTTCGCGCTCACCTATGCGGCCGGCTCTCCGCCCGGTCTGCGGGCAGCCGCCGTCAACTACGGCCAGGTCCCGGCCGACGCCGAGCGCCTGCGCGGCGTCTGTCCGGTGGTTGGCTCCTACGGTGGGCGTGATCGCGCGATGGGCGCTCAGGGCGAGCGGCTGCGCGAGCATCTCGTTCGGCTCGGGGTCGAGCACGACATCAAGACCTACCCGCAGGCGGGGCACTCGTTCATGACCGCCGGCCACCACCCGATCGGACGGCTCGTCTATCTGCCGCTGCACCTCGGTTACGAGCCGCGCGCCGCCGAGGACGCCTGGGCACGCGTGTTTGACTTCTTCGGGCGCCACGTCGCTCCTGCAGCGGCCGCTCGGACTGCGGACGGGCCCGGATGAGCGACTTCTTCGAACCGCCGCCGCCAGCCGAGCCGCCGCCGCCGCGACGGCCGGCGCCCCCCTGGCGGCACGCGCCGTCCGGGACCCTGCCCGGCGTCATCGCGCTCGAGCTGGTCATGGCTCAGACCGAGCGGGTCGCGGTGTGCGTCACGCGGCTCGACGCCTACCCGTCGGGGTTCGAGCTGGAGCTGGTCACACTCGCTGCGGTGGAGAGCGAGGGCGACCAGCTCGATCCGATGCTCTTCGGTGGGCGCCACGGGCCCGGCTCGCGCCGTTCGGCCGACGGAGGCATCCCGACCGACATGTTGAGGTTCGGCGTCGAGTTCGCGAACCGCGCGAAGGCCACCAACACCGCCGGGCGCCCAGGCAGCATCGACGCCGAGCCGACGGGGCCGGTGTTGAGCGCCGGCGGCGGCGGTGGTGGTGGAGGCAACTGGCGTCAGAGCGTCTGGGTCTGGCCGCTCCCGCCGCCGGGTCCGCTCACGTTCGTGTGCGAGTGGCCGGCGGCCGGCGTGGCGCTCACGCGCCACCAGATCGACGCGCAGCTCGTGCTCGACGCAGCGAGCCGCTCGCAGGCGATCTTCAGCGACGGCGGCCGTTCCGCCGCGTCGGGAAGGTTTCACTCCTACGGGCCGATGTCGCAGGCTCGGGGGTCAGGCGAGCGGTAGGTCCGCGGGCGACGGGACCTCCTGCGGCGGCGAGCCTGGCCCGGGGTCGCCCCACGCCGCCCAGGCACGGGCGTCGCGCCCGACGTGCTCGCCGGTGCCGCCGAGTGCGAGCAGCACCAGGCGCTCGGGCCCCGCGTTGACGAGTTGGCGGCGCGCGGCGGGGCCGACCCGCGCCACTTGGTCAGCACCGAGCCGGTGCTCCACGCCCTCGACGACGAGCGTCAGCTCCCCCTCCAGCACGAGGTAGACCTCCTCCTGGTCCGCGTGCGCGTGGATCCGTCCCCGCTGACGCGGCTGGAGCACGATCAGGTTCATCCCGAAGGAGCTGACGCCGAGCGGCGTTCGCAACGACTGGAAACGCTCGTCGCCGGCGCGGTCGAGCTGCGCGAAGGCGATGTCGTGGTCGGTCATCAGGTCAGCATAGAGCGGTGGGCGAGGCGCCTGCGAGCTGAAGCGTCACGGCAGCGGATGCGGTCGCGGGCTCGCGGCAGCTTCGGTAGTCGCTGGAGGAAGCTCCGGTGTGGCCGGGTCAGGCCGGCGGCTGTGGGGCGGCGTTGCGGGGAGAGAGCTCCGCGAGCGCTCCGTCGATCAGACGCCGCAGCCCGACAGGCTCGGGGAGAGCTATGCGCACCGGCGTCTCGGGGTTGCGTGAGCCGGCCTGGAAGCCCGGCCGCGGGGTGACGAACAGGGTCAGCACGAGCTGGTCGGCGTCGAGGTGGATGTCGGGCGCGAGCACGCGACGATCCGCCCGCTGGCCGCCCGAGAACGTCTGCTCGGTGACGAGAACACGCAGGACGGTGTCGTCGGCTGCCGGCTCGTGCGTGGGGTCAAGGCGCCAGGACGATGCGCGGATCCCGTCGCGCGTGGCCCGCAGCGGCCGTGCCGCGCTGGACACGTCATACACCCAGTTGCCTCGCCGGGGGTTGCGGTGGACGGCGATGGTCAGCAGCTGCGGCGGCTGTCCCCGCCCGAATAGCGCCTCGTCGTTGGTGCGCGCGAGCAGCCGCCAGCGGTCGAGGCTCACCGGTGGCGACGCCGGCACCGAGCTGCGCTTCCACGGCGCACCAGAGCCTCTCTTCGGCGCCGTCCCAGCCGCGAGGTGAGCGAGCAGCGCCCCGACAGCGGGATCCTCAGGGTCAAGCGGCCCGGGTGGTCCGTCGAGCGCGGCCGGGGGGAACGGCAGTCCGCCGCCGTCGCTGACCATCTCCGGCCGGCGAGGGGCGGGGCGTGGCTCGAGCACGCTGGAGCGCTCCCAGTCACGTTCACTCGGGAGCTTCGCCTCGCGCGCGGGCAGGCGTCCGATACGGCGTGGGGCGGGCTGCGGCACGCCCGCGAGGCTACCGGCGACGCGGCGCGGACGCCTACCCGACGTCCTCGGCTCGCGTGCGTCCGCCGCCGTGGGGGAGCACGACCTGGGCGGCGTCTTCGGGTGTGACGTCTGGGTAGAGCAGCGCCAGCAGGCCGACGGCGGCGACACCGCCGACCAGCTGCGCGACGACGAAACCCGGAACCGATGACGGCGCGATGCCGGCGAAGGTGTTCGAGAAGATCCGCCCGACGCTGATGGCGGGGTTGGCAAAGCTCGTCGAGCTTGTGGAGAAGTACGCCGCTCCGATGTAGGCGCCGACGGCAGCGGGCGCCGTTGCTGCGCGTCTGGTCCGTGCGAGGGCGAAGATCACGAGCACCAGCCCGAGTGTGGCGACAACCTCGGCGAGCAGGTGCGCGGGGGACGCACGGTGCTTGACCGAGATGCTGACCGCACTACGGGCGAACATTGCGTTCGCGACGATCGCCCCCGCGATACACCCGCTCACTTGCGCGGCGACGTAAGCGAGCGCGTCGCGCCAGCGCAGTCCGCCGAAGCTCGCGTCGACGAGCGAGACGACGGGGTTGAAGTGCCCGCCCGAGATCGGCCCGAACATCAGGATGATCGTGAACAGGCCGGCCGCGGTTGCGGCTGCGTTCTCGAGCAGTTCGAGGCCGACGTCTCCCGGTGAGAGCTGCTTCGCCGCGATGCCCGAGCCGATGACCACCGCCGCGAGGAACGCCGAGCCGAGAAACTCGGCGAGCAGGCGTCGGTTGAGCGACCTATTCATCGGCCGGCGACTTGTCCGCTCCGGGCGCTTGCGAGCGCGTCGCAGCTGTCTGCGAGCAGGCGGCAGCGCGTGCGCCTGTGGGCGAGGGTCATGACGTGGCTGGCCGCGAGTGCGGCGTCGAGCGCCGTCAGGTTGGCGTGGATGTCGGTGATCGCGGCCACACGGTTCATCACAGCGGTGCTCGTTTCGCGCACGGGGAGACGGCGCCGCAGAGTGTAAACATTGACAGGTACCACTTCAATCGATAACAATAGATCGATGGCGATCAATCTCATGCTCACCCCCAAGCACAAGCGGGCGCCGGGCGAGCGCTGCTGTGAACCGGTCGTCTATCCCGACGTCGAGCGCGGGGAGGCACTGCGCATGGCCGCCGTGGCGAAGGCGCTCGGCGACCCCGTTCGCCTCCAGCTGATCGACGTGCTCCGCCGCCATGCCGGCAAGGTCTGCGTGTGCGAGCTGGTGCCGCTGTTCGAGATCGGCCAGCCGACGCTCTCCCATCACCTCAAGAAGCTTCGCGAGGCCGGCATCGTCGGCTCCGAGCGACAGGGACTCTGGGCCTACTACTACGTCATCCCCGACGCGCTGAAGGAGCTGTCCACATGGCTGAACTGACCGACATCCGCGAAGCGGTCCGCGAGCGCTACGCAGCCGCCGCCAAAGCAGCCGCCGCCGCCCCGACCGAGCAGAACGAGACTGGCTGCTGCGGGTCGGGTCGCCTGACGTGCAGCCCGGCCGACGAGACCGGCGTGTTCAGTTCCAAGCTCTACGAGCAGGCCGACACCGACGGGATCCCGCAGGCAGTGATCGCAGCCTCCCTCGGCTGTGGCGTGCCGACCGCCGTCGCCGGGCTCCGCGACGGCGAAACGGTCCTCGATCTAGGCTCCGGGGCCGGCGGCGACGTGCTGATCTCTGCGCGCCGCGTCGGTCCGACAGGACGGGTGATCGGGCTCGACATGACCGACGAGATGCTCGAGCTGGCACGCGCACACGCCGCGGCCGCGGGTGTCGAGAATGTGGAGTTCGTGAAGGGCTATCTCGAGGACATTCCACTCGCCGACGCCTCCGTCGACGTCGTCATCTCCAACTGCGTGATCAACCTTTCCGCTGACAAGCGCAAGGTGATCGGGGAGGCCGCCCGCGTGCTTGGCCCGGGCGGTCGCTTCGCCGTCTCCGACGTGATCGCCGATGCCGACATCGACGAGGCCACGAAGGCCGACATGNNGTCGAGGCGGTCGAGATCAGACTGACCCATCGCGTTCACGAGCGCGCGGGGGCGGCGATCATCAGTGCGCGCAAGCCGGCCGGCTAGCCGCAGCGCCGTGCGTGGCCGAACTCCGAACAGCCCCGCAGGCGCCCGAGAGCACGCTCGCCGTTGCGCTCCTTGACCGCTATTACCGTGAGCTCGAGGCGCGCTTCCCCGACGGCTTCGATCTCGCTCAGACCTCCGCGGCTGCCCCGGCCGAGCTGACTCCGCCGCACGGCCTGTTCTTGCTCGCCTGGCAGGGCCGGCGAGCTGTCGGCTGCGGTGGCGTCCGTCGTCTCGAGGCAGACACCGCCGAGATCAAGCGCATGTGGGTCGACCCTGCAGTGCGCGGGCTCGGCGTCGGACGCAGCCTGCTGGCGGCGCTCGAGCGCGGCGCTGTCGAGCTTGGCTGCCGCACGGCCCGGCTCGACACCGCCGCGGCGCTGACCGAGGCTCTCGCGCTGTATCGCTCTGCGGGCTACGCCGACATCCCCGCCTACAACGAAAACCCCTACGCCGCCCACTGGCTCGAGAAACGTCTGAGTTGATCGGCGCTGCGCTCCTCTGCGGCTGTTGTGAGTAGATGCCCGGCGCACACGCCAAAGCATCCCGAGGGGAGTTGCGGATCTGTGCGCCGTCGGTCATTTGCGGGTAGCCAGGGTGATGATTCGACACCCTTGGGGGATGGAAGTCAGTTCGGTGCGTGAGCAGGTTGCACATCGTTCGGGCGGCGTCGTGCTGCTCCGGCGGGCTTTCACAACAACTCAAGTCACCTGACAGATCGAGGGGAAAGATGGGATTTCTGAGCAAGGCGAAGGAAGCGCAACAGCAGGCCAGGGACGCGATGGCCGGCGTCGGCGCGATCGGCGGCCTGCACGCCAACCTGCAGGGCATGACCGCGCCCACCAACATGGACGAGCAGTTCCGCCACCGGGAGAAGGTGTAGAAGCTGAAGGCCGGGGCCCGAGGTGTCACTGCAGCNNCGAGCTCATCTCCTCCGGATCCACGACATGTCTTTCCCTCCCTGCGGATGCAGGCCGCGATATCGGCCGGCATGGAGGTCCCGGTCAAGATCGACCCGAACGACCCAAAGCGGGTCGCTGTCCAGTGGGACGCTCAGAAGGCGTCGATCGCGGCGGCCGGCGGCTCGACGGCCGCGGCCCTTCACGGCCTCGATCAGACCTATGGCGGCGCCGCCAACGCAGCGATGGAGCAGGCGATGAAGAACCTGCGCGACGGCACCCAGGGAGCAACACCGCCGACGACGTTCGCGCCCGATGTGCAGACGCGGATCGCGCAACTCGACGAGCTCAAGCAGGCCGGGCTGATCGACGAGCAGCAGTATCAGGCCAAGAAGCAGAAGCTGATCGACCAGCTGTAGCTATGCCGTCGATCACGAGCACACTCACGGCGCGCTTCAGCGCTACCGGCGAGTCACCCGCCAGCGCGCTGGAGCGCTGGCGGGCGACGACGCCCGACTGGCTGCCGCGACGCTACGGCGAGATCGACGACTCCTACAACTCGGTCACGTGGCAGTGGAAGCACACTCAGCTGGTGATGAAGCTGGTGGCCGGCGGACTGTTCGGCGGCACCACTGCCTACCGGCTGACGGCACTGTTCGAGGACGACGCCGCGGGTGGATCGCGGATCACGGTCAACGGGCAAGCCGACGCCGACACGCGCGCCGCGATCCAAGCGGCAGCCGACAGCTACTTCGAGGGCGGGCTGACCTAACCGGGCCGGTTCCGCGCCGCGGCCCGCTGCGTCGCGCAAGCCGAAAGCCCCGTTGATGGCGGCGACGATGCCGTCGCCGCCATCGCGCTCGAACGGCCGGCCGGCGCGGCCGAGGAGGTTTCGGCGCAGCCGCGCCGGGCGGCAGGGGTAAACTTCCAGGCGC
>PMKB01000035.1 GCA_003157595.1 Solirubrobacterales bacterium | reverse complement strand
TGCGCCGGATCGTCCTGCCGCAGGCGATGCGGGTGATCATCCCGCCGACCGGGAACGAGACGATCGGCATGCTGAAGACAACATCGCTGGCCTATGTCGTCGCCTACGCGGAGCTGACCACCACGGCCTCCAACATCTACGCCGCCAACTTCGAGACGATTCCGCTGCTGATCGTGATCTCGATCTGGTACCTCGCGATGACGTCGGTGCTCTACGTCGGCCAGTACTACCTCGAGCGCTATTTCGCCCGCGGCAGCGCGCGTGAGCTGCCGCCGACGCCGTGGCAGCGCATCCGCCGCGGGGTCTTCTCCGCCGGTCACGACCAGCTCGCGATGGCTCCGGCCGCCTACGAACATCACGACGCGTTTGGCGGCCACTGATGGCCGAGCCGATGGTCAAGGCCGAGGGTGTGCACAAGCGCTTCGGGCGCCTCGAGGTTCTCTGCGGGATCACGCTGGAGGTCGGCCGCGGCGAGGTGATGTGCATCATCGGCCCCTCGGGCTCGGGCAAGTCGACCTTCCTGCGCACGATCAACCACCTGGAGCGCATCAACCGCGGGCGGCTCTATGTGGACGGCGTCCTGGTCGGCTACCGCGAGCACAAGGGCAAGCTCCACGAGCTGCCCGACGGGGAGGTCGCCACGCGCCGCGCCGAGATCGGCATGGTCTTCCAGNNCAACCTGTTCCCGCACAAGACGGCGCTCGAGAACGTGATCGAGGCGCCCCGCCTGGTCCGCAACCTTTCCAAGGCCCAGGCGATCGAGGAGGGAACCGCGCTGCTCAATCGCGTCGGCCTCTCCGACAAGCTCGACTCCTACCCCGCCCAGCTCTCCGGCGGCCAGCAGCAGCGCGTCGCGATCGCCCGCGCGCTGGCGATGAAGCCGAAGCTGATGCTGTTCGACGAGCCGNNAGATGGGCTTCGCCCGCGAGGTCGGCGACCAGCTCGTGTTCATGGACGGGGGCGTGATCGTCGAGTCCGGCGACCCGCGCGAGGTGCTCGCGAACCCCCAGCACGAGCGCACGAAGGCGTTCCTGTCGAAGGTTCTCTAGCAGGCGGCCCGTCGCGGCTAGGCGGAGGCGGCGGCGCCCGCGAGCCGAGCCGCGAGCCCCTTCATCCCAAGCTCTCGCGCTGCCGCCGCGCCGCCCGCGCGGTCGGTCGCCCCGTCCGGCGGTCGCGCCACGTCGATGTCCGCAAGCACCGCGATCTGCCGAAACGCCCTCAGCTCCTGCGACTGCTCGACCAGCGCCGCGGCGATCCGCGGGCGAAGCCCCCCGACGGCCGCCAGCACGCCTTCGAGCGTGCCGTGCTCGCCGAGCAGCGCCGCGGCCGTCTTCGCCCCCACGCCGCGCGCGCCCGGCAGGCCGTCGGAGGGGTCGCCGCGCAGCGCGATCAGGTCCGGGATCTGGTCGGGTCTCACGCCGGCACGCGCGAACACGCCGGCTGCGTCGATCGTTCCCGGCGGACCGTCGCGGCGCAGCTCCACGACCTCGGTCCGCTCATCCACCGCCTGGAAGAGGTCGCGGTCGCCCGAGCAGATCAGCGTTCGCCCGCCCGCTCGCCCCTCGACCCGCGAGTAGGACCACATCAAATCGTCGGCTTCGAGCGCCTGCGCCGCGGTCACCGTCCAGCCGAGCGCCGCAAGCAGCGCCGGTGCGCGCTCCCACTGCGCGCGCAGCTCATCGGGCATCGGGTCGCGATGTGCGTGGTAGGGCGGATAGAGCGCGACGCGGTAGTCGGCCTCCTCCGCCCCCAAGCAGCAGGCCACGGCGCGTGGCGAGCACCAATCGATGAGCCCGAGCACAGTGTTGACGGTGCCGAGCAGCGCGCCCACGCGCTCGCCGTCGACGCCCCGGATCGAGCTGGGCAGGCCGAAGTGCGAGCGGTAGAGCAGCCACGGCACATCGACCGCGACGAGCGGTCCGCTCACGGGGTCGGGCCGACCACGCCGCCGGCGCTCGTGCCCGTCGGCCCCGTCAGCGTGCCGGTGCCAGTCGAGCCGGTGATCCCCGTCGGCCCGGTGTATCCGTTCGGCGCGACAGCTCCGCCGACGCTCGAGCCGGTCGGGCCCGTTCTGGGCGGCGTGCCGTGCAGCGACATCGGTCGCGAGCAGGCGCGGTCCCAGCCTGAGGCCAGCGTGGCCGAGGAGGAGCGGACCGTGAAGCAATCCCACGTGCTCTGCAGGCCGAGCGCGCTCGCGAGCGCGACGCCGCTGACGGTCGTCGTTCCCGCGCTGCCGACCAGGTTCGCCGCGACGACCCGCGGCGAGACTCCCCGCTGCGTCACCTCGATCGACTCGAGCGTCCCGTGCAGCAGACCCCTCAGCCTGTGGTCGGCCTGGCCCAGCGTCATCGTGATCGGGCCGAAACGGCTCGCGTCATAGGGGTCGAGCACGCCGGCGAGGTAGGGCTCGGGCGCCGAGCCGGAAAACACGTCCTGGACGTCCTCGGTCGCCCCGCCCGAGCTGGCGAAGTAGTAGGTGATGACCGGCTTGTCGGCATAGGTGACGACCTCGCCGGTGGTCGCCGTGACCGCGGCGTCGGTCGGCGGCGCCTCGGCGTCGTAGCCGCCGTAGGCCTGTGAGCGGGTGTCGCCGTAGAGGTCGAAGCCGTTCTGGGGCGGGCTCGCGATCGCGTAGCTGCGCGCGGCGATCGCCTGGGCCTCGAGCTCCGCCGCCGGCCAGGAGGAGGGACTCTCGGCCGGCACGACGCCGCGCAGGTAAGCCTCGAGTCCCAGGCGGTTGATCACGTCAAGGCGGGGGCCGGCCCGGGCAATGTCAAGGCTGCCGCGATAGCGGCCATCAATAACTCCGCTGGACGCCGCGCCGTCGAAGCGGATCGGGATCTCGCTGGTGATCGCAAGCGGCGCCGGCAGGTAGCTGAGCAGTCGGCCGCGTTCGCTCTCGAGCGCGATCTCCCCGTTCGCGGCCGTCGTCGCAATGTAGGTGCGATCGCCGGCCAGGGGCCGCGAGCCGGCGCGCGTGGCGCCCGAGAACACAACGCTTCGCAGGCCCGACTGCAGCAGCACGCTGATCGCGCCCTCCGCCGCGATCCGCCCAACGCTCGTCCCCGTGTAATAGTGAGCGAGGATCTCTCGCGCGTCATAGCCATGCAGCGCGAGCCCCTCCGCCCCGGTTTGACTCATTCCCACGCCATGTCCGTCACCAGCCCCGTCGATCACGAGCACGGGTGCAGCATCTGCGCCCTGCGCTCCTGCCAGCACGGCGAAGAGGGCAAGAGGAATTGCGGCACGACGCCAACCCACCATTCCCAAGGTAGCCCATGACCGAGTCCGAAGTACTGAATGACGTACCCAAGGAATTGTTTATTGCAGGCGCCTGGCGGCCCGCGAGCTCGGGCGCGCGCCTCGAGGTCGAGGACCCCGCGACCGGGCAGCCGCTGTGTGAGGTCGCCGACGCCGGCGAGGCCGACGCGCTCGCCGCGCTGGCCGCGGCCCACGACGCCCAGGCCGCCTGGGGCGCCCACCCGCCACGCGAACGCGGCGAGATCCTGCGCCGCGCGTTCGAGCTGATCAACGAGCGCACCGACGAGTTGGCGATGCTGATGAGCCTCGAGATGGGCAAGTCACTCGTCGAAGCACGCGGCGAGGTCGCCTACGCCAACGACTTCCTGCGCTGGTTCAGCGAGGAGGCGGTGCGGATCCGCGGCTCCTACTCGGTGAGCCCCAACGGCAAGGCGCGCCTGTTGACGATGCGCCAGCCGGTCGGTCCCTGCCTGCTGATCACGCCCTGGAACTTCCCCCTCGCGATGGGCACCCGCAAGATCGGCCCGGCGCTCGCCGCCGGCTGCACGATGGTCGTCAAACCCGCCAAGCAAACGCCGCTGTCGATGCTCGCACTCGGGCAGATTCTTTCTCAGGCCGGCCTACCGGCCGGGGTTTTGAACATCGTCACGACCTCCCACGCCGGCGCGGTCACCGACCCGCTGTTTGACGACCCGCGCCTGCGCAAGCTCTCGTTCACCGGCTCCACCGAGGTCGGCCGTCTGCTCGCGCGCCGCGCGATGGACCGCGTGCTGCGCGTCTCGATGGAGCTGGGCGGCAACGCGGCGCTGCTGGTGTTCGAGGACGCCGACCTCGAGCTCGCGATCGACCAGACGATGATGGCCAAGCTGCGCAACATGGGCGAGGCCTGCACCTCCGCGAACCGCCTCTACGTCGCCGCGCCGGTCGCCGAGGAGTTCGCCCGCCGCCTCGCCGCCCGCATGGAGCAGCTGCGCCTCGGTCGCGGCGTCGACCCCGACACCGACGTCGGCCCGCTGATCGACGCGATCCAGCGCGACAAGGTGCACGAGCTCGTCACCGACGCCGTCGACCGCGGCGCCACCGTCCTGACCGGCGGCGGCCCGCTCGAAGGCCCCGGCTACTTCTACCGCCCAACCGTCCTCACCCACGTCGCCGACCAGAGCCGCGTCCTCACCGAGGAGATCTTCGGCCCCGTCGCCCCGATCGTCAGCTTCGACACCGAAGCGGAGGCGATCGCCAAGGCCAACGACACCGAGTACGGCCTGATGGGCTACGTCTTCACCTCAGACCTCGGCCGCGCCCTGCGCGTCGCCGAGGCCCTCGACACCGGCATGGTCGGCCTCAACCAGGGCGTCCCGTCAAACACGGCTGCGCCGTTCGGTGGCGTCAAGCAGTCAGGGTTCGGGCGTGAGGGTGGAGCCGAGGGGATCGAGGAATATCTGTCGGTGAAGTATGTGGGGATCGGCGTGTAGGGGGGAGTAAGTCGATAGCCGGCGGGGTCTACGCCGAGTCCGGCAGGCAACCCGACCACGCGAAATCTCAAGCTGAGCGCGAACCACACCGTCGCCTGGAAGATCGGGAAGCTGAAGGTCGGCACCTACGTGGCCACCTTTGCGATCGGCGGCAAGGTCGTGAGGACGACGAAGATCAAGGCCGCGGCGGCGAAGAACCAGTTCGGCACGTCCGCGACTGGATGAACCCAGCCGACAGGGCGCCACGCCGCACGCAATCCGCTGCTCCCAACACCCCGACGGCGCGTCAGGGGGTCATGACGGGGATGCGATGAATCCGGGCTGCGGCGCCCGACGCTGCGCGTTTAGAGCGCGAGCGAGTGCGGCATCTGGCATCTCGCGGGTGTAACCGGGCGCCGCGAAGCCGGAACAACTAAGACCGACTACGGGTAACTCGATCCAATGGAGGACCTCCTTTGGCGACCCATCTGTTTTAGCACCATCTGCCCTCATGTCAAGGGAGCTATCCAGCGAGCAGAACCGCGACGCTTGCTGGGCGATGTTGCTCGCGCCGGCTCGCGCCGGGGGTGCCTTGGCAGGATCGACGGACAGCCGCAGTCGCGCCACGCGTGGCGCTCACAGCTTCGAGCGCCACGCCGAGCCCCTAAGCTGTCGGCCGAAAGGAGCGCTGATGTCTCGGCCCAGCAGGTCTTTGCAATCCAGGCGGCGACGAGCTCTGGCGTCGGCGCTCGCCGCGCGCACGCGTCGATGCTCGTCGCTCATCTCCGTGGTGCGCTCGCCGGTGCTCAGCGCGGGCGGCGGGTTGCCGGGGCATCCTGCGCATGGCATGGCGCAAGCGTTCGCCCACCCACGCACTCACCCTCGCGGAGCGCGCGGTGCACGGGCCTACCCGGCTGGCAGCCGATGAGCGGCGGTCCTTCGCAGGTGGAGACGCTGGGGAACGGCTCGGCTGGGAAGGTTGAGCCGCGGATTGGCATTCTCGTGGTGGCCTACAACGCGGCCTCGACATTGGCCCAGGTGCTCGATCGCCTGCCGAAGGACTTTCGCCACCGGATCACGCGGGTGTTCGTATGCGACGACGCCAGCGAGGATTCGACCTACCTGGTTGGCCTTGGCTACCAGCAGATCGCGACTGATCTGCCGCTGACGATCATCCGTCATCCGGACAACCTCGGCTATGGCGGCAACCAGAAGGCGGGCTACCGGCTCGCGATCGAAGAGGATCTCGACATCGTGGTGCTGTTGCACGGGGACGGTCAGTATGCGCCGGAGTACATCGCGGACATCGTGGCGCCTCTGGAGCGCGGCGAATGCGACGCCGTGATGGGCTCGCGCATGATGGTGAAAGGCGCGGCGCGCAAGGGCGGAATGCCGCTGTACAAGTACTTCGGCAACAGGGTGCTCACCGGTGTCGAGAATCGCCTTCTGGGAACCAGGCTGAGTGAATTTCACTCCGGATACCGAGCCTACAGCGTCCGGGCGCTGCGGTCGATCCCGTTCGAGCGCAACTCTGATGGTTTCAACTTCGACACGCAGATCATCATCCAGTTGGTGGATTCCGGAAAGCGCATTGTGGAGGTGCCGATTCCGACCTACTACGGCGAGGAGATCTGCTATGTCAACGGCGCAAGGTACGCCAGGGACGTCACGACGGACGTTGTGCGCTACCGCCTGGCGAAGCTCGGCTTTCGCTCCGACAACGTCGGCAGCGTCGGGGAGGAGTACGCGCTGAAGGAGAGCGCGGGCAGCTCGCACGCGATGATTCTCAAATTGCTGCAGCACCAGCCTGCGGGAAGGCTGCTCGACCTTGGCTGCTCGGGTGGCCTGCTCGCGGAGCGTGCGCGCGCACTCGGTCACCGCGTCGTGGGCGTGGACGTGGTGGAATTGCCAGGCGCCCGCGACCGCCTTGATCGCTTCATTCAGGCGAACCTCGACCGCGGTCTGCCGGAGGAGGTGGCGGCGGAGGGCCCGTTTGACATCGTGCTTGCGGGTGACGTGCTGGAGCATGTGCGCGAGCCGGGGCTTCTGCTTGAACAGGCGCACAGCATGCTGACGCCGCGCGGGACGCTGATCGTGTCGGTCCCGAACTTCGCCCACTGGTATGTGCGCGCGCGAGCGCTGCTCGGCATCTTCGACTACGACCAACGAGGCCTGCTGGATCGCGGTCACGTGCGGTTCTTCACGCGGCGCAGCATCGAGCGTGAGCTGCGCCAAGCGGGCTTCAAGGTGATTCGCACGCAGTTCACGGGCCTGCCGTTGGATGTGCTCACCCACGATGGTGGAAGCGCGAGGCGCGTTGTGGGCCTGCTGGATCGGGTGGCGGTGGCGATCCGTCCCACGCTGTTCGCCTACCAGCTCGTCTACCACTGCGAGAGCAGCCCGCCGCCGATGCTGATCGACGAGTCGCCCAATGCCGCGTGACCGAGATCAACCCGCCGATCGCTGATCGGTCGGCGCAGCTCTCGCCCGCCGCAGGCGCCACCGGCGCACGCCGCTGGCAGCGGCCACCGGTCTGGCTGTGGGGAGTGTCGGTGGTGCTTCAGGTCGTCTGCGCCGCGGCGCTGACGGGCTTCACGTTCTTCCTGGTTGACGACTATGAGTTCATGAGCCAGGCGCAGGCGCAGAGCTTCAGCCTGGCCTATCTGCGCAGGGGGCTGTACGAGCATTTCTCCCCCGTCAGTCGCGCGCTGGACAAGTTGCTCGTGGTGCTGGCGCCCGGCAACTTTGTGCTCGCACACGGCATCGAGCTTGCGCTCTACGCGGCCGCGCTTGTCGTGTTCGCAATGGTGATGCGCACGATCCTCGGTAACGGCTGGATTGCGTTTGCGTTCACGCTCGTCTTCGGTCAGTCGATTTTTCTCATTCGCCTGCTCTACTGGTGGACGGCGACCGCGAACATCCTGCCGTCGACCATCTTCATGCTGTTTGCGCTCTGGTGTTACCTGCGCTGGCGCGAGAGCGGATCCCGGACGCTGCTGGTGGGATCATTTGTGGCCTACGCCCTGGCGCTGCTCGACTATGAGACGGCGACCCTGTTCCCGGCGTATTTGGCGGTCATCAGCCTGCTGGTGCTCGAGCGTCATCCTGGCCCACGTACCTGGTTGGCCTCGCTGTGGCGGGAGCGGAGGGCATGGGCCGGGTACGTGGCGCTGGACGCGGCTGCGCTCGTCAACTACTACCGCTTCTACTACAGCCCGGCTGTTCGGCCGTCACTTTCCGAGTTGGTGCACTATCTGGCGATCGCACTCTTTCAGACGTTTGTTCAGGCCCTGGTGGGGGTCAAGTATTCGCAAGCGCCGGCCGTATGTGTGGTGGCGGGGATCGTGGTGCTCATGGCCATCGCCGTGACGCTTTACCTGCGACCGCGTGCGTGGCGCTGCCTGGCCGCGTTCATCCTCGTGTTCCTGATCACCATGCTGCCGGTCGGCCTCACCAAAGTTGCGCGGTTCGGGGTGACGGTTGGGCAGGCGATCTANNTCATGTTCTTGGTGCTTGCGGCGTTCGCGATCGGCTCCCGTTGGAGTGGACGGCGCGCAGGGCCGGCGTTTAGGACGCTCCGGCCCGCTGCGGGTGGATGGCGAGCGCTCGTGACCTGGCGGCCGTCGCGGGGTGCACTCACCGCTGCGGGCATAGCCGTGGCGGCGGCATACGCGGCGCTTTACGTCACATCGCTGCAGGCGATGGATTATCAGGTCCGACAGTCGGGCCGCGACAGGGCATACGTGACTGAATATCTCGCCAGCGACAAGCAGGTCAGGGCTGCGATCGGCCGAGAGCCTGTGCTGATCGACCTCAACGTCCCCGGGCGCGAGCTGCCAAGGCACTTCGGCCCGGTCCCGAGCTACGGGGTGTTCCTGGCGCTGTTCAACCCGCACCTACGCGTTGATGAAATCGCAAAGCCGGTGTACGTGCTCAGTCCGCGTGGCCGGCTTCTGCCGGTGAGGTTCGTGGCCTCGACACGCGGCTTGCTCGCCCGGGCTAGGGTGACCGCAGCCAATCACTCAGCCGGGGTGGCGGCGGCGCCGCGTGGGGGATCCAGCGCGTGCGTGCCTGCCGGGCGGTCGGCGTCCTGGCTGGAGGTCCCGCTGGCGCGCGCACAGCGCATGAACAGTCAGCCGAACGGACTTGCATATGCAATACGTGTGCACTTCCGCATGCCGGCCGGCTCGACTGTGTCCGTCAGGCTGACCGCAAGGGACGGCGGCGGCTTCGCGATCGTCTCCCACGAGTGGGGTCGCGGATCAGGCGGCCAGCTGATCCCGCTGGAGTTCACCGGGCGGCTGCACGAGCTCGAGTTCCTGCTTCCCGCCCGCGCCTGCGTGACGGGACTCACGTTCGGCCGCCTGCGCTACATACACAACAGCCGGCGCTAGCAGCTCGTCTCGGGCGACCCGGCACAGACGGCGCTTTTCGCAGCCGCTGGAACATACCCATCGGGCTGTGGGGAGCGCCGGAGCGGACCGCCGTTGCTCGCGTTCACGGCGCCCGGCGATGTGCACTGCCGGGTTCCCGCTGCCTGCGCCCGTTGAGAAGGCGGTCTGCCGGAAGCCGACGAGGATCAGGATCGCGGCGGCAGAGCAACGCTTCGGCACGTCGCGGCGTGTCTGGCGCGGCGTGTCCGGATCACGGTACGTGGGTGATCTACTGCCAGACCTTGACCGACTGCAGCAGCACCGAGGCGGGGAATACCGTTGACGCGCTGGGTGCGCCGCCCCACTCGCTGGATGTGCCGACCGCCAGGTCCGCGATCAGGTAGAAGCCGGATCCGTCGTCGAATACCCACGGGTAGCCCGCGGCCTGCGCCTGCGCCTGCGTGTACTGCGCGTAGGCGATGCCGTCGACTGCCCAGGTCAGCAGTCCAGGCTGCCAGGACAGCTGGTAGTCGTGGAAGCCCTGCGAGGCGTCCGCCTTCATCACGGTGCTCTGCAACTCGCCCCAATCCGAGGGAGCCCAGGCGTGTGCGCTGCCGTAGAGCGCGGTGGTGTTGTTGAGAAGCATCTCCGCGACGTCGATCTCGCCCCACGGGTTGCTGCCGTCGGGCTGGTCGAGCCACAGGCCTGACCACAGTCCCTGGCCCGCCGGCATCTTCGCGCTGAAGTCGATCAGGCCGTGCGTCAGTGAGAACTGGCCCTCGGTCGAGATCCACCCGGAGGTCGTGGGGTAGCCGCCGCTAGGCTGGTTGATCGCGGTCAGCGCGACCGACGAACCGGTCATCGTGACCTGCGAGGGCTGGTACATCGTGCTCATGCCGTGCGAGCTGTTGGCGCTCGCCGTCCAATCGGCCGGCAGGCCCGAGCCGCTGAACCCATAGCTCTTGACCAAATTCGTGTAGTTCACGATCGGTGCGAAGCCGGCCGGAAGGGCGAGGATCGGAGCACCGTCCGGAGCGAAGGTGGCGGTCAGGGCCGGCGGCACCGGGGTCGTCGTACCGGTCGTACCGGTCGAGCCCGTCGCGCCGGTCGCGCCGCTTGACCCCGTGGAACCCTTGGTCTTGGGGCGTCGGATTCGCGATACCTTGACGGCGAGGCCTGGCTTGGCCCGCTTCGCGCTGGCGCGGATCGTCAGCGTGCCCCTCTTGACGTGAAGGGTCGCATTCAGCGTTGCACGCCCGTGACGGCCGGTCTTGACGCGGCGCGAGAGCGTGCCGATCTCGATATGCACGACCCTGCGACTCACGGTCCTGTGGCCGGCGTGGGGCGTGGTGATCGAGACGCGGACGTGATACTTGCCGGCCGCTGCGACGTGGTGGCGCACGACGGCTGTCGGCAGAGTGCCTGCCCTCATGGCTGTCGCCGGGGTCGGCCAGGCTACCGCCATGATCGACAGCGGAGCGCCGGCCAGGGCGATTGCGAGAAGTGCTTTGAGTGCTGAGCGGGATAGCCTCATCCCTTCCAGATCGGAGCCCTAGTTGAGCGCTGGCATATAACTTGCAGATCGCGGACGTTCGTATGAGGAAATGCGGCCTTTTACTGACTTCTGGGCCCCAAAACCTCGGCTTCGCTGCGCAAAGCTGAAGCGCCCCGATCGGCGCATCATCGGGGGGGAAGGGGAGACGGTCCGGTCCGTGGGCGCAGCCGTAACCCCCGCCGCCGAATTGGCTGAGCGTGCGGCGCGCGTCCCCACCGTGGCCGCAAGCTCAAGCCCAATCAGCCCGCTTTCGCGATGACTCCCCGCATCTCGCTGGTGTCGAAGGCCCGCAGCGTCGTCGTCCGGATGCCGCCCTGCGCGGCGATCGATAGCAGGCCCGCCGTGGCGGTTTCTTCGTCGGGCGCGTCGATGATCGCGACCAGGTCGTAGGCGCCGACGGTCCAGTAGATGTCGCGGAACTTGACGCCCAGCTTGCCGAGCGCCTCCGCGGCAGCTTCGTAGCGGTCGATGCTTTCCTTGAAGTTCCTGACGCCCTGGTCTGTCCAGTTGATCAGGGTGAGGTAGCTGGGCATTGATCCTCCGATCGATGGCGGCTGTCGATGACGGGCACGACTGTACTCCGGGCGCGCGAGGACCGCGACCGGCCGAAACTCGGACCACCACGGCTGCGCGGTGGCTTTCCGGGCGCCTTCACCATCAGTCCGCCAGCCACCGCTCCGGGGCTAGACTGGCCTTGTCGTGGCGAACCTCTTCAAGCGGCACAAGCACACGCCTGGGAGCCCCGCCGAAGCTGGCCGGGCGAGCGAGGCGACCGACCGCGTGGCCCGCGAATCGCGCCAGGCGAGCGACAATGAAGCCTCCCGCCAAGCGTCGGATGAGAAGGCCGCTGACCAGGCGGTCGCGAATGAGGCTTCCCGCCAGGCCTCGGATGACAGGGCCCGGCGCCAGGCGAGCGAGAACGAGGCCTACCGTCAAGCCTCGGATCAGAAGGCCCGCGACCAGGCGATCGCGAATGAGGCCTCCCGCCAAGCCTCGGATCAGAAGGCTCGGCGCCAGGCGAGCGAGAACGAGGCGCGCCGCCGGGGGCACAGCGACCGCCCAGCCTGAGTAAGCCGTGACGTGCTTGGGGCCGGGCCGCTCGGGGTTCGAACCTCTCTCAGCTGACACTCAGGAAACGCTTGGCTCTCATAGAGGCTCGTGGGCCAGGATCCACTGGCTCGCCGGTCCGCTCGGGCCGGTTTCGCCAGCGAACGGAAGGACTCTCGACCGATGCCGTGGCTGCCCAGAGCTCCGAAGACCACGCGCGGCCGGCTCGCGGCGATCGGCGGCGCGGTCGTCGCGCTCGTCGTGGCCGCAGCTGCGCTGATCTACTTCGTGATCTTCCCGACCTCCTCTCCGAAGCCGTTCGCCCTGGCATCGACGACGAGCGCCAAGCCGGTCGGGTCCGTCTCGGTGCTCGCGGGCAGCTGGACGATCGCCTCCGGCTCGCAGGCCGGCTACCGCGTGCGCGAGAAGCTCGCGTTCCTGCCGGCGTTGAGCGACGCGGTCGGGCGGACGTCGGCGATCACCGGCAGCGCAACCCTCGCCGACTCGAGCGGCACGCTCAGCGTTACCGCGGCCTCGTTCGTGATCGATGTCGAAACGCTCAAGAGCAACGAGCAGCTCCGCGACCAGCACATTCGCACGATCGGCCTGCAGAGCGCGACCTATCCAAAGGCCGGCTTCGTGCTCTCGACGCCGCTGAAGCTGCCCGCGAGCGCGTTGAGCGGAGGGGTCGTCGCTGTGGCGGTGACCGGTGTCGTCACCATCCACGGCACCGCCCGGCGACTGACGATCCCGCTGCAGATGCGCGTCTCGACCTCGCGAATCCAGGCCGTCGGCTCGATCACGTTCCCGTGGGGCGAGTTCAACATGACGGCGCCGAGTGTCGGCGGCTTCGTCAGCGTGACCGCCGTGGCCACGATGGAGTTCGACCTGCACCTCAAGCGCGCGTAGAGCGCCACGCTGCGGGTCGAGGCGAGCTGGAAGCCGTCTCGCGAGACGACTTCTCAGGCGGCTCGCGCGACCTCGTCCGCGGCCGTCGGCGGAACTTCGAGCACGTCGGCCATCGTCGTGCCGCGGCGGCCCGCGGACTCCAGCAGCAGCTTGAAGTCGTGGGGACTGGTCGCCGGCTGCATCGCGTCCTCGAGCGTCACGCGCCCCGCGACGACGTGCTCGTACAGCGCCTGGTCGAAGGTCTGCATCCCGTCGTATCCGCCCTCGGTGATCACGGCCGTGAGGTCGGCGGTCTCGTCTGGCTTGACGATCTTGTCGTGGACGCGGCCGGTCATGCGGAGGATCTCGCAGACCGGGACACGCCCGCCGTCGGCGGCGGGGACGAGACGCTGCGAGATCACGCCGCGCAGCGTGCTTGCGAGCATCGCGCGCACCTGCTGGTGGTGGTTGGGAGCGAAGAACTCGAGCATGCGGTTGATCGTCTCCCCCGCATCGAGGGTGTGGATCGTCGAGAGCACGAGGTGGCCGGTCTCCGCCGCCGACATCGCGGTCTGGACGGTTTCCTCGTCGCGCATCTCACCGATCAGGATCACGTCGGGGTCTTGTCGCAGCACGCGCCGCAGCGCGTCCTTGAAGGAGACGGTGTCGACGCCGACCTCACGCTGGCCGATCATCGAGCGGCGATCGCGGTGGACGAACTCGATCGGGTCTTCGATCGTGACGATGTTCGCGGCACGGTTGACGTTGATGTGATGGATCATCGCCGCCAGCGTCGTCGACTTGCCCGAGCCGGTCGTCCCGGTCACGAGGATGATCCCGCGCTGTTCCTCCGCCATGCGGGCCACGACGGGCGGCAGCGCCAGCTCTTCGATCGTGCGGATGCGGTGGGGAATGGCACGCGCTACGAGCGCGACACCGCCGCGCTGCTGGCGCGCATTGATCCGAAACCGTGCGACGTCGGCGATCTCGCGCGAGACGTCGATCTCGTGGCGCTGCTCGAACTCGTCATGCCGCATGCCCCTGCCCAGCATCTCGTCCAGCACCTGCTCTGTGTCGCCGGGCTGAAGCGCCGGCCACTCCTCGCCGCCCAACGGCGCGAGCTCGCCGTTGATGCGAGCCATCGGGACCGCGCCGGCCTTCAGGTGCAGATCGGATCCGTCGCGAGCGACGAGCGCGCGCAGTGCCAGGTCAATGTCGATCACTCTTGACTCATCGGCCCGTGCCGCCGTTAGGTTGAACGGCCGGACGTGCCGACCGCGGAAGCTGCAACCGCGATCCCGAGCGTCGCGGCCACTGAAACTCAGCCATCGTGCAGTGCAGGCGGACGCCGGCCCGAGCCTCGGCGACGAGCGCGATCGCCACCAGGCGGCCGGCAGCGTGCCGATCCGCCGGCTCGACGACCAGATTCGTCAGGGCGCGGGTGAGCCGATCGACGACCACCCGCGCCAACTCCCGCACACGCTGTCGCTGCAGGCGATCTCGCTGCCGATCACCAACTGCTCGGCCGTGCTCATGAAGGCCCGCTCGCAACGGCATGACGGCCCACGACGGCCATGCTCACCCGGCTGCGGCGACGCCCCCCTCGACCGACTCGACGCTCAGGTAGGTCGGTCCGCTCTTCGAACAGGCGCGGAACGGGAACGGGATGACTGAGGAGGCCTTCTGCCCCGGGGGGTAGACGCGCAGGCCCGACGCGGTCACCGGCACGCAGGTGGCCTTCGAATAGGCCGCCACGTCGGTGATCTTCAGCACGGCGATCGCCGTGTTGCTCAGTGTGTTGGATGTCGTGGTGCCGGCGAGCGTGATCGAGAACGTCTTGTGCGCGTTGTTGCGCGAAGCCGCGGTGCCGAGCAGCGCGCCGCTGTGGCTGAGGCCCGAGACCCCGGGGTAGCCGATGATCGAGCAGGTCTGCGCGGACACGTTGGTGAACTGGATCGCGTAGTAGGTGGCGCCCGCGGTGCCGCTGCCCGTCGAGTTCAGCCAGACGACGAGCTGGGAGGGCGTGCAGGCGGGCGCGGTGGCCGTCGCCGCGGCCGCGGGGAAGGTGGTGACGGCGAGCGAGACGGCTGCCGCGAGCAGGCCTGCGCAGGCCATCGCGCTCGCGCCGATCAGACGCTTGGAATGAGGTGTGGGTAGACGCATCGCGAGCCCCTTTGGGTTCTGGGAGAGGTAAGACCCTCCGGACCGATTATGACGCTTGACCGGTTGCGCGGCGACAGTCGCGCAACCGTCGCCCGCAGCCGCAGGTGGGGGGGAGTATGTCCGGCCGGCCGGATCGTCGGGCGCCCCCGAGGTGGCTTGAGGCAGCGATCGACCCCGGCGCGGGCGGTCTTGAGCTCGTGTGATCGGGGCGATCGGCTCGGGCGCCGACGGCTTTGAGGTCCTGTGGCGCTGCGCGCCGTGCCGGCCGCCGTCCGGGAGCGAGTCGGGATAGAGTCGCAGCCGTGAGCGAACAGACCACGATGCAGCCCGCTTCCCCCGACGGTGGGCCGCTCGCTCGCTCGGGGCCGGTCTTCGCGGCGCTGACCGGGCTGACGGCGCTGGCGATCTTGCTGCAGGCGGTCTTCGCCGGCGCGGAGATCGCCCCCAACAGCTCAAGCGGCTGGCTGAGCGCGCACAACGCCAACGCCGACGTCACGGTCGCGCTCGCGGTGATCACCGCGATCTACGCCGTCGTGGCGCTGCGCCACAGCGCCCGCGCGCTGGTGATCGGCGCGGTTGCGCTCGCGGTGCTCGTGATCGTGCAGACCGCAATCGGCCATGCGATCACCGACGACAACGACAACGGCCTGCTCGCGATCCACGTCCCGCTCGCGATGGTGGTCTTCGGCCTGACGATCTGGCTCAGCGTCCGCGCGCGCATGGCGCGCAAGGCCGCGCGCGGCTGAGCATCAGGCGCGCGCGCCGCCCTTCGTGCAGATCGTGGCGTGGACCTGCTCGGTCAGCGTCTTCAGCTGCGCGGCGATGTCATGGATCTGCTTGGTCAGATCGGTGTTCTGCTGGAGCAGGGCGGTCTGGCTGTTGGACAGCTCGTCACGATGGCGCGCGGATGCCTCCTCGTTGGCCTTGTCGGTGCGGGTCTGCGCCTTCTGGGCGATGATCACCAGCGCCCCGGTGTAGAACGCCACGCCGGAGAAGATCAGGTTCAAGAGGATCCATGGCTCTTTGTCGAACTGGCCGCCGTGCGTGAGGTGCGTGAACGTATTCTCGAAGTACGGGATCGCCCCGTTGATCAGCACCCAGCCGATGATGATCGCCGAGCCGATGACGACGAACGCCACCGTCCCCATGCCGCTCGCGACGCCCTCGGCGACACGCTCCATGAAGCTCGAGCCGCCGGCGTAGGGCGAGGAGTTCTTGCTCCCGTGCACGTAATGCTTGTGGTGGCGCATCGGATCGGGCGTGGTGTTCGCGCCGCTGCTCTCCACGGTCTGCTCCTTTCGATTGGCGCGGCGAGTATCGCGCCCGAAGCGGCGGCGAAACGTGCGCGGCGCCGCGCGCGGGCGCTGCGAACGGCGCGCAGGCGGCCGCCACGCGCTAGGCTCAACGGGCCTGGGGAGGCACTTCCAAGCGGTCAAAGCAAGAGAAATAGTTTGCGAGAGAGAACGAACCCGCGGATATCGGTGCGCGAGGCAGGAAAAGCCGACTGTGTCGCCAACCGAGCGTCGAGTAGATGAGCGCGCAGGCCTCGCTAGTCGGTCCGGAGGTATCGCTCGGAATCGCCGGTGAGGACACCGGGGATATCGTTGCGCGCTCGCCGACTGCGCTTTTCTGGCGGCGCTTCCGCCAGGATCGCGTCGCCGTCGCCTCGCTGATCTTCATCGTCTTCCTGGTCACGATCGCGGTCGCGGCGCCGCTGGTCGTGAGCATCCTCGGACTTCCGGGTCCCTACGTCCAGAACCTCAACCTGACCAATGCCTTCGGCCAGCCGCTCGGCCCCAACGGCGCGCATCCTTTCGGCGTCGACGGCCTCGGCGAGGACGTCGCCTCGCGCGTGATCTACGGCGCGCGCGTGTCGCTCGAGGTCGGCGTCATCGGCACCGCGATCGCGACCGTGATCGGCGTGGTGGTCGGACTGCTCGCAGGCTTCTACCGCGGCTGGGTCGACACCGTGCTCTCCCGCCTCACCGACCTCGTGCTGTGCTTTCCCACGCTGCTGTTCGGCATCGGCCTCGCCTCCGCCTGCGCGCTCAACGGATGCCTCGGCGGCACGATCCAGCCCGGCGTCCCGGTGATCATCGCCGTGGTGGTGATCTTTGGCTGGACCTACATCGCACGCATCGTGCGCGGCCTCGTGCTGTCGCTGCGCGAGAAGGAGTTCGTCGAAGCGGCCCGTTCGCTCGGCGCCTCGGATGCGCGGATCATGTTCCGCGAGATCCTGCCGAACCTCGCGGCGCCCGTGATCGTCTACGCGAGCCTGCTGATCCCGGTGAACATCCTGTTCGAGGCGGCGCTCTCCTATCTCGGCGTCGGCGTGCAGTTCCCGACCGCCAGCTGGGGCCAGATGATCGCCCAGGCGACGCCGATCTTCAACATCGCGTGGTGGTGGATGGTCTTTCCCGGCGCCGCGCTGCTCTTGACCGTGCTCGCGTTCAACCTGCTCGGCGACGGGCTGCAGGACGCGCTCAACCCCAAGGCTGACTGATTATCAACGTAACCAACCCATCGATGGGAGCATGATGAACACATCAATACGACGGCGCGCGTTCGCGGCGGTGGTGGCGCTTTTCGCCGCCGCGGCGGCGCTGTTTGCCTTCGCGTCGAGTAATTCGACGACGCTGGCAAATGGTGCCGGTCTGAAGCCGGCACAGACCGGCGCGGGTGAGAACCTCTACAACGGTAAGAAGGGTGGCACGCTCACCGTTTTCGACAGCGAGGACTTTGAGCACCTCGACCCGGGTGAGGCTTACTTCGATCTGGACTACCAGATCATGTATGCGACACAGATGACGCTGTTCGCGTACAAGCCGAACCAGACCACCGTCGCTTCGCCGCTGCTCGCGTCGGCCCAGCCGGTGGTCACCAACGGCGGCAAGACCGTCACCATCCACATCAAGCCGAACGTGAAGTTCAGCCCGCCGGTCAGCCGTGACGTGACGTCGTCTGACGTCGCCTACGCGATCGAGCGCGGCGCCAACCCGAACGTCGGCAACGCGTACTTCCAGCCGTACTTCGGCGACATCGTCGGCGCCGCGAAGGCGACGGGCGGCCCGATCGCTGGCATCCTGACGCCGAACGCCACGACGATCGTGTTCCATCTGACCGCTCCGACGGCCGACCTGTTGATCGGTGCGCTGTCGCTGCCGCTCTCAGCGCCGGTGCCTGAGTCCTTCGCCGCAAAGTACGACAAGCTCAAGCCCACCCAGTACGGCACGAGCTACGAGGTCTTCACCGGCCCCTACATGCTGCAGTCGACGTCGGCCGGCAAGTTCCTCGGCCTCGGCTACCAGCCCGGCAAGTCCGCGACGCTGGTGCGCAACCCCAACTGGAACCCGTCCACCGACTGGGCTCCGGCCTATCTGAACGAGATCAAGATCAACATCGGCGGCGCCGCACAGGTCATCGGCCTGCAGGTCCTCAAGGGCTCCGACTCCGTGCAGAACGACACGCCGACCAACTCGAACGTCGAGCTGGCCTACACCAAGTACTACAAGCAGCTCGTCGCCGTTCCGGGCGCGGGCGACCACTACGTCTCGCTGAACAACGCCCATGGCCTGTTCACGAACGTCAACATCCGCCGCGCCGTTTACGCGGCGCTTGACCGCACGGCGATGGTCAAGGTCGCGGGCGGGACGATCGTCGGGTCGGTCGCCACGCACTTCATCACCCCTGGCTCGGCCGGCTATACGCAGTCCGGCGGTGACGCGGGGCCGAAGTACGCGTGGAACGAGTATCCGTCCGGCAACCTCGCTGTCGCCCAGACGTACATGAAGAAGGCCGGCTTCTCGTCCGGCAAGTACACCGGGAGCGACACCGTCTCGATCGTCGGCGCCGACAACAGCAACGGCCCGGAGACATCGGCGATCGTGAAGGACGCGTTCACCGAGCTCGGCATCCCGTCGAAGATCGTGTCGGTCGACCAGTCGGTGATGTACGCGAAGTACTGCGGCGTGCCGAAGGCGGAGGTCGACGCATGCTCGACGGTCGGCTGGATTCGCGACTTCGCGGACCCGGCGACGATCCTCTACGTCCCGTTCTACGGGCCGACGATCGTCCCGACCAACAACTCCAACTGGGGTCAGGTCAACAACCCGCAGATCAACGCCGCGATGGTCACCGCGTCCAACACCGTCGGTGCCACCCCGCGCGCCAACGCGTGGGCGAAGGTCGACGACCTGCTGGTCAACGACGCCGTCGCGATTCCGTACATATTCGACAAGCAGCCAAGCATCGAATCAGCGAACGTTCGCGGGATCAACGACCTGTGGAACACAGGCTCGTGGGACTACGCGTTCACGTCACTGAACACTCCGTGATCCACCGATCATCTGACCGTCGTTACCCCGGGGCGCCGTTCGCGGCGCCCCGGGCGACGGGCTGCCGCTGATGACTGGCTTCATCGTCCGCCGCCTGCTCTGGGGGCTGCTGCTGTTGGTGCTGGTCATCGCGGTCACGTTCCTGATCTTCTACCTGCTTCCGTCCGTCAACCCGGCGGTGCTTCGCGCAGGCAAGAACGGGTCCCCCAAGGTGATCGCCGAGATCAGCAAGGACCTCGGGCTGAACCATCCGATCTATGTGCAGTTCTGGAACTACGTCAAGAACATCGTCTTCCACGGCAACTTCGGCTACTCCTACTACTACAACGATCCGGTCGGGGGCCTGATCGCCAACCGGCTGCCGGCCACGCTGTCGCTGACGGTCGGCGCTGCGTTCCTGTGGGTCGTGGTCGGGGTGCCGGTCGGGATCATCTCGGCGATCAAGCGCCGCACCCTGCTCGACCGCGTCGCGATGGGCACCGCGCTGGAGTTCGTCTCGGCCCCCGTGTTCTGGCTCGGCCTGATTGCGCTCTATCTCTTCGCCACCGACATCGGGCAGTTTCACATCTTTCCCGGCTCCGGCAGCTATGTCGGCCTCACGGTCAGCCCCGTCCGCTGGTTCGAGTCGCTGCTCCTGCCCTGGATGGTGCTCTCCGCAACCTCGACGGCGATCTATGCGCGCCTGGTGCGCGGCAGCCTGCTGCAGGTGATGGGCGAGGACTACATCCGCACCGCGCGCGCAAAGGGGCTGTCGGAGCGAAGGGTGGTCCTCAAGCACGGGATGCGCTCGGCGATCACGCCACTTGTGACCGTGCTCGGCCTCGACATCGCGAGCCTGCTGGGTGGGGCGATCCTGACCGAGGGCGTGTTCGACATCCCGGGCATCGGGCGCCTGAACATCGACGCGATCGGCCACGGCGACGTCACGATCGTCCAGGGGACGGTCCTGATCGCCTCGATCTTCATCATCATCGCCAACATCATCGTGGACATCGCCTACGCCTTCCTCGACCCGCGCGTGCGCTACGAATGAGCGCCGCGCAGGTATCGGAGCCGCTGCTCTCGGTCGAGAACCTGTCGGTCGAGTTCCCGACCGCCGACGGGATCGTGCACGCCGTCGACGGCATCTCCTACAGCGTCGAGCGGGCCGGCGCGATCGGCATCGTCGGCGAGTCGGGCTCGGGCAAGACGGTCGCGGCGCTGACCCTGATCGGCCTGACCGTCACCCAGGGGGCGAACGTGTCCGGGCGGATCATGTTCGACGGTCGCGACCTGCTGACGGTGCCGACCAGCGAGCTGCGACACATCCGTGGCAACGAGATCGCGATGATCTTCCAGGACCCGCTGTCCTCGCTTCACCCCCAGTTCCGTGTCGGCGCGCAGATCGTTGAGGCGATGCGCATCCACCGCTCGATCACGCGCTCCGCCGCCCGCGCTCACGCGACCGAGCTGCTCGAGCTGGTGGGGATCCCCGACCCGCGCAGGCGGGTCGATCAGTATCCGCACGAGTTCTCCGGCGGCATGCGCCAGCGNNTCACGGTGCAGGCGCAGATCCTCGCGTTGCTCGAGCGGCTGCGGCGAGAGCTCGGGATGGCGATCATCATGATCACCCACGACCTCGGCGTGGTCGCGCAGATCGCCGACCGCATCAACGTCATGTACGCGGGGCGGATCGTCGAAGCGGCCGAGGCGCGGCCGCTCTTCCACGACCCCCAGCACCCCTACACCTGGGGCCTGTTGCGTTCGATCCCGACCCTCGACGGCCCGCGCGGGGTGGAGCTCTTGCCGATCCCAGGACGTCCCCCGAGCCTGATCCGCCGCCCCTCGGGCTGTCACTTCCACCCGCGTTGCGCATACGCGCTGCCGTCACACTCGACGCTCGATCCGGCGCTCGTCGACGTTGACGGGGACGGCGGGCACCGCGCGGCATGCCTGCTCGACCAGGCGCAGCGCCAGGCCGCGTGGACGGCGCTGAAGTCCGGTGGCACGCCGGAGCAGGCGCGCGAGGCCGCCGGCATCGCCGAGATCGCCGTGCCGGTTGCGCCCGCGGAGATCGTCGGATGAGCCCGGGCGACACGCTGATCGAGGTTCGCAACGTCGTCAAGCACTTCCCGATCTCCAAGGGGATCGTGTTCAAGCGCAACGTCGGCTCGGTGCGCGCGGTCGACGGCGTCAGCTTCGAGGTCAAGGCTGGAGAGACGCTCGGGCTCGTCGGCGAGACCGGCTGCGGCAAGAGCACGACGGCCCGCCTGATCACGCGGCTGCTGGACGTGACCGCCGGCGAGGTGCTGTTCGAGGGCCGCGACATCACCAACCTCAAGGGCTCGGAGCTGAAGGCGATCCGCCGCGAGATGCAGATGATCTTCCAGGACCCCTACTCGTCGCTGAACCCGCGCAAGACGGTCGGCGGGATCATCGCCGATCCGTTCGTGATCCACGGGCTGGAGACCGGGCCGGGCGAGCGCAAGAAGCGCGTGCAGGAGCTGATGGACCGGGTCGGGCTGAACCCCGAGCACTACAACCGCTACCCGCACGAGTTCTC
>PMKB01000250.1:24411-24544 GCA_003157595.1 Solirubrobacterales bacterium | reverse complement strand
CTGGCCCTTGTACTTCGGCGCCGAGCCATGTGTCGCCTCGAACACCGCGGCGTGCGTTCCGATGTTCGCGCCGCCCGCGAAGCCGAGCCCGCCGATCATCCCGGCGGCGAGGTCCGAGACGATGTCGCCGTAG
>PMKB01000250.1:0-24406 GCA_003157595.1 Solirubrobacterales bacterium | reverse complement strand
GAGAACTTCATGATGTTGGCCTTGTGCACCGCCGTGACCTTGTGGCGGTCGTTGCGCTTGGCGTAGTCGAAGGCCGCCTCGACGATCCGCTCGGAGCCGAACACGGAGATCGGCTTGATTGAGATCCCGGAGTCCTCGCGCACCGTCGATCCGAGCTCGGCGAGCACCTCGCGCAGCCGGGCGTTCTCCGGCGTGCCCCGCTCGAACTCGATCCCGGCGTAGAGATCCTCGGTGTTCTCGCGCATGATCACCAGGTCGGTGTCGGGAAACCGCGTGCGCACACCGGGGTAGGCCTTGCACGGGCGCACACAGGCGTAAAGGTCGAGCTCCTTGCGCAGCAGCACATTGACCGAGCGGAAGCCGGAGCCGACCGGCGTCGTCGTCGGGCCCTTGATCCCGACCTTCGTCGCCTTGAGCGATTCGAGCGTCGCCGGCGGAAACGGGTTGCCCGAGCTTTCGTACTCGTCGATTCCTGCTTGCTGTAGGTCCCAGTCGAACGCGACGCCGGTCGCTTCGAGCACGCGGCGAGTGGCCTCCGCAAGCTCGGGTCCGGTGCCGTCGCCGGGGATGAGGGTCACTTCGTAGCCCAACGGTGTTCCTTTCGCTCGGGGGGGCGATGCTATCGCTCCTCACCGTAGGATTGAGCTGTGCGCGGCTCCGACACGATCCGGCTCGGGCAGCTGTTCGGCATCCGCGTCGGCGTCAGCCGTTGGTGGTTTCTGGTGCTGTTCTTCGTGATCTACGCGCTGAACGGCTACTTCGGGCAGATCCTCCCCAACAGCACGCAGGCGTTCATCGTCGCGGTGCTGGGGGCGCTTGCGTTCTTCGCCACGGTCGTCGCCCACGAGCTCGGCCACGCGCTCGTCGCGCGCCACCAGGGGATGGCGATCGAGGGGGTCGACCTGTGGGCGCTCGGCGGCTTCACACGCACACGCGGCGAGACCGTCTCGCCCGGCGCCGAATTCGCCATGGCCGTCGCGGGGCCCGCCGTCAATGCGCTGGTGATCGGGATCTGCGTCGCGCTCGGCCTTGCATTCGGCAGCTTCCGGCACTTCCTCGATGTGGCGCTGCTTGAGTCCGGACTGCACGCCGGCGCGCCGCTCGTGCTGCTCGGCTGGCTCGCGCTGATCAACTTCGTGCTGCTCGCCTTCAACCTGCTGCCGGCGTTCCCGCTCGACGGCGGCAGGATCGCGCGGGCCGTCGTCTGGCGGATCACCGGCGACCCCAACCGCGCGACTCGCGCCTGCGCCCGGCTGGGCGCGCTGTTCGGGATGGTCGTGATCGCCGGCGGCGTCGCGCTGGTCCTCGAGAGTTACACCACCAGCGGACTGTGGTTCGTGCTGATCGGGCTGTTCCTGACCCAGTCCGCGCGCCAGGCGCTGGCGCAGGCGACCGTCGGCGCGCTGATCCGCGACGTCACGGTCGCCGACATCATGGACCGCCAGCCCGTCACCGTGCCCTCGCAGACGACGCTGCTCGATGCCGACGCCGACTACTTCCGCGGCGGCGGCGCACCGTGGCTGGTGGTGGCCGACGATGACGGCCGCTACCGCGGCCTCCTGCTGAAGGAACGCCTCGACCACGAGCTGCGAGAAGGTCGTCCGGCGCTCACGGCCGTTGAGGTCTCGGTCGATTCGCCGCCGTGGCGGATCGACGCTTCGGCCACGCTCGAGGCGGCGCTGCGCTCCGACGGGCTGCGCCGCCTCGGCGCGATCGTGGCGGTCGACGCAGACGGCAGACTGGCAGGCGTGCTCACGCTGCCGAACATCCGCCGTGCGATGAATCCATCGGCTGCCCTATAGGCTGCGCTGTAGAGTCCGGCCTCCGAGCCCACCCGGAGACCCGCCCACCCAAACGATGCCCGAACACGACGTATTGATCATCGGCGCCGGCCTGGCCGGCCAGCGCGCAGCGCTCGCCGCCGCGCGCGAAGGGGTGTCGGTGGGGATCATCAGCAAGGTTCACCCGGTGCGTTCGCACTCCGTCGCGGCCGCCGGCGGCATCAATGCAGCGATCAGCGTCGCCGACGACTGGCGCTCGCACGCCTACGACACGGTCAAGGGCTCGGACTTCCTCGGCGACCAGGATGCGATCGAGGTGATGTGCAGCGAGGCGCCCGGCGAAGTGATGCACCTCGAGCACATCGGCGTCACCTTCCATCGCAACGACGCCGGCGAGCTCGATCTGCGGGCGTTCGGTGGCGCATCGATGAACCGCACCGCCTACGTCGCCGACATCACCGGCCAGGCGATCCTCCATGTGCTCTACGAACAACTGATGAAGCACTCCTCGTCGGTCGAGCGCTTCGAGGAGTGGTTTGTGACCTCGCTGATCATCGATGACGACGGCGGCTGCGCCGGTGTCATCGCGCGCGACATCAGGACCGGCAGGATGGAGACCTTCGCGGCCAAGAACGTGATCCTCGCCTCGGGCGGGGCCGGCCAGTGCTTCAAGCCGACGACCAATGCGCTGATCTGCACCGCCGACGGGATCACCCAGGCCTACCGCGCCGGCGCCCCGCTGATGGACATGGAGATGATCCAGTACCACCCGACGACGCTGGCCGAGAACGGCTTCCTGATCACCGAGGGGGCGCGCGGCGAGGGCGCGCACCTGCTCAACAGCGAGGGCGAGCGGTTCATGTCCAAGATGGCCCCCAACAAGATGGAGCTCGCCTCGCGCGACGTGGTCTCGCGCGCCGAGCAGATCGAGATCAACGAGGGCCGCGGCGTCGGCCCCGACGGGCGGGGCATCTACCTCGACATCACCGTCGTCCCGCGCAAGCGGACGCTCGAAGCGCTGCGCGAGATCGTCAACATCGGCAAGGACTTCGCCGGCGTCGACATCACACGCGAGCCGATCGTGATCCAGCCGGGGCAGCACTACATCATGGGCGGCGTGAAGACCGACAAGGACGGCCGCACGCCGATCGCCGGGCTCTACGCGGCCGGCGAGGTGGCCTGCGTCTCGGTCCACGGCGGCAACCGGCTGGGGGCCAACTCGCTGCTGGACACGCTGATCTTCGGCCGCCGCGCCGGCGAGCACGCCGCCGCCCGGGCGCGCTCGCTCGCGATGCCGTCGGTCTCCGAAGCCCAGTTGCGGCGCGACGCCGAGATGATCGAGCAGATCATCGCCCGCCCGCGGGCGGGCCGGCGGATCTCCGAGATCAAGGAGGAGCTGGGCACGACGATGAACCAGCACGTCGCCGTGTTCCGCGACGAGCAGGGGCTGACGGCCGCTCGCGAGGTCGTCGTCCGGCTCAAAGAGGAGGCCGCCACCGCCTACGTCGACGATCGCGGAACGGTCTTCAACCAGGACGTGCTCGGGGCGATCGAGCTCGGCTACATGCTCGACGCGGCCGAGACGATGGTCGTCGCCGCGCTCGAGCGCAAGGAGTCGCGCGGCGCCCAGTTCCGCACCGACTTTCCGGAGCGCAACGACGCCGAGTGGCTCAAGCACATCAACATCAATTGCGGTGAAGATGGCGAGCCGAAGGTGTCCTACTCGCCCGTCACGATCACCCAGTGGCAGCCCGAGGAGAGGAAGTACTAGTGGTCCACGCTCCGCCACCAGGCCCCCAGGAGACCGATCGATGAGCGAGTTCACGCTGCGCCTTCGCCGCTACGACCCGCAGTCGGGCGAGCCTCCCTACTGGGAGTCGCACACGATCGAGCTCGAGCCGCACCGCTCGGTGCTCGAAGGGATCCTGCAGGCCAGGGGCCGCTTCGACGGGTCGATCGGCATCCGCTGCTCCTGCCGCTCCGCGATCTGCGGCTCCTGCGGGGTTCGCATCAACGGCCAGCCCGGGCTCGCCTGCCACACCCACCTCGACGAGGCGCTCGAGCGCTCAAGCGACGGGATGATCAGCGTCGAGCCGATGGGCAACATGCCGGTGATCAGAGACCTGATCGTCGACATGGATGCGGTGCACTGGAAGAAGATCCAGGCGGTCACGCCGTGGCTGCTGGCTCGCGAGCCGGTGCCGGAGCGCGAATACCTGGTCGACCGCGAGGCGATGGTGGACGTGACCCAGTCGATGGCCTGCATCCAGTGCGGCGCCTGCGTGTCGGACTGCCTAGCGATGGAGGTCGATCCCGACTTCATCGGCCCGGCCGCGCTCGCCAAGTCCTACCGCTTCGTCGGCGACCCGCGCGATTCCGAGCACACCGAGCGCCTCACCGCGCTGTCCGAGGACCCGCATGGGCTCTACACCTGCACCCACTGCTTCAAGTGCGTGGACGCCTGCCCGAAGGGCGTCAACCCGATGGGCCAGATCATGCGCCTGCGCCGCATCGCCGGGTCCGACCACCACATCGAGGACCGCAACAACGGCTACCGGCACGAGCATGCGTTCGTCGACAACGTGCGTCGCAACGGCTTGCTGCACGAGGCCGACCTGCTGCCGGACTCCTATGGCGGCAAGTTCAACCCGCGCGCCGTGCCGGAGCTGATCGCCTCGATGCCGGTCGCGCTGCGGGGTCTGCTGCGCGGCAAGATCACACTCCGCAAGGCGCTGACGCACCCGCACAAGGCCTCCAAGGAGTTGCGTGCGATCTTCGAGCGCATCGAGAGCAAGCCGGAGCGCTACGAGCTGAACCTCTACGTCAGCGGGACCGACGAGGACAACGAGCCCAACGAGCCGGCGCCGGCAGAGGCAATCGCATGAAGGTCGCCTACTGGCCCGGCTGCGTGAGCCGCGGCTTCACCCCCGAGCTGCACGGCGCCATGGCGGCCGTCGCGCCGCTGCTCGACATCGAGCTGATCGAGCTCGACCGCGCCAGCTGTTGCGGCGCCGGCGTGATCGCCGAGCACAACCAGGAGCTCGCCGACACGCTCAACGCGCGGACCTTCGCGATGGCCCGCCAGACCGACGGCGAGCTGATGATGAACATCTGCTCAACCTGCCAGGGAGCGCAGACCGAGTGCCAGGAGCGCCTGGACGCGAGCGCCGTGTACCGCACGCAGATCAACTCCACGCTCTCCTCGGAGGGGCTGCACTACGAGCCGGGTGTCACGAACAAGAACTTCCTTTGGCTGCTGGTCGAGGAGATCGGCCTGGACACGCTGCGCCAGAAGGTCACCCGGCCGCTCACCAACCTGCGCGTCGGCCCCTTCTACGGCTGCTACATCGTGCGCCCGGCGGCGCGACTGGGGATCGACCACGACCACCCGCGCCACACCTATCTCGAGCAGGTGATCGACACGCTCGGCGGCACGGTGATCGACTACGCCGGCTCGCACAAGTGCTGCGGCTTCCCGATCATCACGATGAACAAGACCGCCTCGCTCAAGCAGGCCGGCCGCCACCTCGGCGACGCCGCCGACGCGAACGCGGACTGCGTCGTCACGCCCTGCCCGCTGTGCCACCTGAACCTCGACCTCCAGCAGCCGCTCGCGCAAGCCGTCGTCGGGCGTGAGCTGAAGATGCCCGTGCTGCATCTGCCCCAGCTGGTCGGCCTGGCCCTCGGCCTGGACCCCGCAGCGCTCGGCTTCCGCCGCCACATCGTCAAGCCGACCGCGGTCATCGACTGGGCCGAGAGCGTCGTCGCGCAGGCCGTGAGCGCCTGACGCGCGCTACGCGGTCGCCGCGAGGTGGCGCCGCAGCAGCCCGCGCGCGACCAGCAGCTCCGCGATCTGCACGGCGTTCAGCGCGGCGCCCTTGAGCAGGTTGTCGCCGACCACGAAGAGGTTCAGCGAATGGCTGTCACCCGGGTCAGCGCGGATCCGCCCCACCGCGACCTCGTCGCGCCCGGCGTACTTCACCGGGGTCGGCAGCTCGTCCAGCACGACACCGGGGAAGGCCTCGAGCGCGGCGATCGCGCCCGCGTGGTCGACCGGGCGCTCGAAGGTCGCGTGCAGCTCGATGCAGTGGCCCACCATCACCGGCACGCGCACACATGTCGGGCTGACACGAAGGTCGGGAAGCTCGAGGATCTTGCGCGACTCGTTGACCAGCTTGAGCTCCTCGTCGCTGTAGCCGTCGGCGGCCGGTGAGCCGAGCCAGGGGACGACGTTGTAGGCCAGCGGCGCCGCGTGGATCGAATGCTCGATCGACGCGATCGCCGCCGCGCCGGCGCTCACCAGCTGTTCGCGCGCGTTGTGCAGCAGCGGCACCTGGGCCGCCAGCTCATCCATCCCCTTCTGGCCGGCGCCGCCCGCGGCCTGGAAGCTCGTGGCGACGATCTCGCGCAGGCCGAAGGCGTCGTGCAGCGCCTTCAGCGGCAGCATGATCACCATCGTCGTGCAGTTCGGGTTGGCGACGATCCCGCGCTCGATCCGCCCCAATGCGTCCGGATTGACCTCGCTCACCACCAGCGGCACCTGCGGGTCCATTCGCCACGCGCTCGAGTTGTCGATGACCACCGCGCCGGCCGCCGCGAAGCGCGGCGCCCACTCCCGCGAGGTGGCGCCGCCGGCCGAGAACAGGGCGAGGTCGAACCCGGTGATGGTGTCCTCGCGCAGCGGCGCGACGACGCCGACGCCGGGCAGCTCGCGGCCCGCCGAGCGCTCGGAGGCGAACGGCACGATCTCGCTCGCGGCGAACTGCCGGCCGACGAGCACCTCGAGCATGATCCGGCCGACCGCGCCGGTCGCCCCGACCACCGCCACGCGCGGAGCGGCACTCATCGCGGCACCCCGAACGGATCCTCGGCCACGATCGTGTCCTCGCCCGAGAGGCCGAAGGCCGAGTGCAGCCCCCGCACCGCCTCGGGCACGCGATCGGCGGCGATCACGCAGGAGATCTTGATCGGCGAGGTCGAGATCATCTCGATGTTGATGCCGGCGTCGCCGAGCACGGTGAAGACCGTCGCAGCGACACCCGGATGGCTGCGCATCCCGGCGCCGACGATCGAGACCTTGCCCATCGACTCCTCAGCCGCGACATGCTCGATGCCCAGCTCGCCGACGATCGCCTCGAGCGCCTCCCGCGCGATCCGCCCATCCTCGCGCGGAACGGTGAACGACATGTCAGCGCGGCGCCCGTCGAGCAGCGGCTCGTTCTGGATGATCATGTCGACGTTCACGTTCGCCGCCGCCATCGTGCGGAAGATGCGCCCGGCAACCCCGGGCTCGTCCGGCACGCCGAGCAGCGTGATCCGCGTCTCAGCGGTCGAATGGGTGACGGCGGTTACAAGTGGATGCTCCATCGTGTCCTCTTCCGAGACGACAACGGTACCGGGTCCCTCGTCGAAGCTGGAGCGGCAGTGGATGCGCACGCCGTGGTTTCGCGCATACTCGACGGAGCGCAGCTGGAGCACCCCGGCGCCGGAGGCCGACATCTCGAGCATCTCCTCGAACGAGACGACCGCGAGCTTGCGGGCGTTGGGAACGATCCGCGGGTCGGCGCTGAACACGCCCGCCACGTCGGTGTAGATCTCGCAGACCTCGGCGCCGAGCGCCGCGGCGACCGCCACTGCCGTGGTGTCCGAGCCCCCGCGCCCGAGTGTCGTCACGTCGTGGCTGGTCGAGACGCCCTGAAAGCCGGCGACCAGCACGATCTTCTCCTCGTCGAGCGCCGCGATGATCCGCTCGGCGCGCACGTCGAGAATCCGCGCCTTGGTGTGCGAGGTGTCGGTGACGATCCCGGCTTGGGACCCGGTCAGCGACAGCGCCTCGTGCCCGAGGTCGTTGATCGCCATCGCGCACAGTGCGCAGGAGATCCGCTCGCCGGTCGAGAGCAGCATGTCCAGCTCACGCGGATCGGGCGCCGGCGAGACCTCCTCGGCCATCGCGATCAGCTCGTCGGTCGTCTTGCCGCGGGCCGACAGCACGGCGACCACGCGGTTGCCCGCCTCACGCTTGGCGACGATCCGCCGCGCGGCGTGCTTGATCCGCTCCGCGTCGGCGACCGAGGTGCCGCCGAACTTCATTACGACAATGCCCATGGGCCCCAGGATACGGGGGATCGGCGCATGCGCCGATCCCGGGGGTGGGTGCATGCACCCACCCCNNAGCGTCACCTCGTCGGCGTACTCGAGGTCCGAGCCGACCGGCAGGCCGCTGGCGAGCCGGGTCACGGTCAGCGACGGCGCACGCTCGCGCAGGCCGGCTGCGATGTGCAGCGCGGTCGCCTCGCCCGTGGTCGTCGGGTTGGTCGCGAGCACGACCTCGCGGACCGGCGAGTCGGCCGCCAGCACGCGGCTGTAGAGCTCGTCGATCCGCAGATCGTCGGGGTCCACGCCGTCGATCGGCGAGAGCGCCCCGCCGAGGACGTGGTAGCGCCCGTGGTACTCGTGCGTGCGTTCGAGCGGAATCACGTCCGAGGAATCCTCGATCACGCAGATCACCGCCGGATCGCGCCGCGTGTCCTCGCAGATGCGGCAGCGGGGACCCTCCGCCAGGTTGAAGCAGATCTCGCACTGCCCGATCCGCTCCTTGACCTCGGTGATCGCGGCGGCCAGTGCGGCGGCGTCAGCGTCGTCTGAGCGCAGGATGTGGAAGGCGAGCCGCTGGGCCGTGCGGTTGCCGATCCCGGGCAGCTTCGAGAGCTCGGTGACCAGGCGCGCGATCGGGGGCGCGTAGCTGCTCAAAAGCCGGGCAGTCCAAGGCCGCCGAGTGCGCCGAGGTCGAGGCCCGCGGTCGCGCCGCCCATCCGCTGCGCGGCCAGCTCCTGAGCGGCCCGCAGCCCCTCGTTGACGGCGGCGAGAACCATGTCGGCCAGCAGCTCCGGGTCGTCGGGGTCGATCGCCGCGGGGTCGATGCGAATCTCCTTGACGACCAGCGCGCCGCTCACGCGCACGCTGACCATGCCGCCACCGGAGGACGCCTGCACCTCGGCCGCCGCGAGCTCCTCCTGCGCCCGCGCCACCTCGGCCTGCATCTTCTGGACCTGCTTGAGCATCTGCTGCATGTTCGGCTGGGGCATCAACGGGCCTCCTCCTCGTTGTCTGAGAGCTCCTCGGCGTCGAACTCGTCCTTCAGCCGCGCCACCAGCTCATCCTCGCTGAGCGGCTGCGGCGCCCGGAGCCCTTCCCGCAGCTCATAGCTGAACGTGAGGGCGTGGCCGGTGACGGCGCGCACCGCCTCGGCGAGCGCGCTTCGCGTCGCACGCTCCTCCGCCTTCTGGCGCAGAAAGGCGGCGTCCTTGGCGAACGCGAGCACCAGGCGATCGCCCGCCAGCTCGACCGGGCTGGCGACATCGACGACGGCGCCGAACATCGCGTTGCCCGCGCGCACGGTGTCGAGGACATCCGGCCACAGCCCGACGAGCCGCTCCAAGGATAGGTCGGCGGCGCCGGCCTTCGCCGCCATCGCCGGCTGTGGGACACCGTCCGGCTCGGGCGCCGCATGCGCCTGCGCGGCACGTTCGGGCTGCGCGGCACGTTCGGGCTGCGCGGGCGTTTCGGGCTGCGCGGGCGTTTCGGGCTGCGCGGGCGTTTCGGGCTGCGCGGCACGTTCGGGCTGCGCGGCACGTTCGGGCTGCGCGGGCGTTTCGGGCTGCGCGGGCGTTTCGGGCTGCGCGGGCGTTTCGGGCTGCGCGGGCGTTTCGGGCGCGGGGGGCGGATGGAAGCTCACGGGCGGATCGGTCCCGGGGGGCGGATCGGCCTGCGCGCCGGCAACCGGACTCGCACGCGCAAGACGCGCCGGTTCGGCCTGCGTCCGGGTCTGCGCGGCGGGCACAGGCGGCCCGCCCTGCCCGAGCTGCTCGAGCTGCTCGATCCGCGAGGCGAGGGCGGCGAGGCTCGGGTCGAGGTCGGCGCGCGCTGCCTTGACCATCGCCAGCTCCAGCTGCGTGCGCGCGTCGGCGCCTGCGCGCAGGTGTGTCAGCGCGGCGGCGAGCAGATCGAGCGTGCGCACCAGCGCGCCAGAGCTCAGGCCGGCTGCCTGGGCCGCCAGCCGCTCGTCGCGCTCCGGCGTGAGGCTCAGCTCGGCCGGCACGCCGCCGCCCTGCATCTGCACGATCATCAGCTCGCGGGCGTGGATCTCCAGTTCGCGGATGAACGCCGCCGGGTCGTGGCCGCCGTCCACCGCGTTGGCACAGGCGCTCAGCGCACCACGCGCATCGGCGCCGGCAATCGCGTCGAAGGCGACGAAGAGCAGCTCGGCGTCGGAGATGCCGAGCACTGCGAGCACGTCGCCGAGGGCGATCTCCCCACCGGCGTAGGTCTGCAGCTGCTCGAGCGTGCCGAGCGCGTCGCGGAAGCTGCCGGAGGCGTGGCGGGCGAGCACGGCCACCGCCTCGGGCCCGATCGTGATGCTCTCGGCGGTCGCGGTGCGCGCGATCACGGTGGCGATCTGCTCGACCGTCGGGCGCTGGAAGTCGAAGCGGTGGCAGCGGTCGACGACCGTCGCGGGCACCTTCTGGGGCTCGGTCGTCGCCAGCACGAAGACGGTGTTCGGCGGCGGCTCCTCGAGCGTCTTGAGGAACGCGTTCCAGGCGGCGGTGGAGAGCATGTGCGCCTCGTCGAGGATGTAGATCTTCTGGCGCCCGGAGACCGGAGCGTAGGCGACCGATTCCCGCAGCGCGCGGATGTCATCGACGGAGTTGGATGATGCGGCGTCCATCTCGATCACGTCGAGCGAGCTCGCCGAGGCGATCGAGACGCAGGAGTCGCAGATGCCGCAGGGCTCCACCGTCGGCCCGTGCACACAGTTCAGGCATGCCGCAAGGATCTTCGCCATCGACGTCTTGCCGGTTCCGCGCGAGCCGACGAACAGGTAGGCGTGGTGGACGCGGTCGCGCGCGACGGCGTTGGTCAGCGTGCGGACGACGTGGTCCTGGCCGACCACCTCGGCGAAGGTCCGCGGGCGATGACGGCGATAGAGCGAGGGGCCTGCGGACACGGGTCGCCTGAGTCTACCCCGAGGCCCGGAGCGGGTAGCGTGCCTGGAATGCGGCTGCGGGCGCCCTTCGCGATCGTGGTCGGCGCGGTCGCGCTGCGGCTGGCGGTCGGCGTCGGCTTCGCCAACTACGACACGCTCTACTCGCTGGCGTGGGGTCAGCAGCTCGCGCGCGGCCAGACGCCGAGCTACAAGATCCCGCTCGCCCCGACGCCCCACCCGCTGCTCGAGGTGCTCGGGCTGATCCTCTCCCCGCTCGGCGCGGCCGCGACGATCGCGATCGTTGTCGCGTTGGCCTATCTCGCGCTCGCCGCGCTCGGCTACCTCGCCTATTGGCTGGGAGCGAACTGGTTCTCCTGGCCGGCCGGGCTTGCGGGCGCGGCGCTGATCCTGAGCCGCTACGAGGTGTTGAGCTATGGCGCGCGCGCCTATGCGGACATCCCCTACGTCGTGCTGATGCTGGCGGCGCTGTCGCTCGAGACACGGCGCCGGCGCGCCGGCTGGCCGGTGATCGCGCTGCTCGACCTCGCTGGCCTGCTGCGCCCCGAAGCCTGGCTTTTCGCCGGGGCCTACTGGCTGTATCTGTGGCCCGGCTGCACGCCGCGCGAGCGTGCGCGGCTCGCCGCCCTGGTCGCGCTGGCTCCCGTGCTGTGGGCTCTCTCGGACCTGCTCGTGACCGGCAACCCGCTGTGGTCGCTGACCAACACGCGCTCCACCGCCAAGCAGCTGCATCGTGCCACCGGCCTGCTCAACCTCCCCTACTACGGCGCGCGACGGCTCGGCGAGGTGCTCGGCCCGGACGGCCTCGTGGCCGCGGCGCTCGGCGCCGTCCTGGCGCTCTGGCTGACGCGGGCGCGCGCACTGCTCGGCGCCGCCGCGGTGGCGGTCGCGGCCGTGGCGCTCGCGCTCGTCGCCGGCTCCGGACTGCCGATCCAGGACCGTTACGTGTTCCTGATCGCTGCGCTCGGCGCCGTCTTCGGCGGTGCCGGCCTGTTCGGCTGGCGCTCGCTGGCGCCCGGTCACCCGCGTCGGCGGCTGTGGCAGGCGGGCTCGATCGTGATCGTCGTCGCGATCGTCGCCTCGATCTTCTGGCAGATCCCCCGCTTCAACAAGACCTTCAGCTCCACCAAGGCCCCCGACCAGTCACTCGGGGCCCAGCAGCGGATCGCGGGCGATTTGATCGCGCTGGTCTCGAGCCACAAGATCGCCACCAGCTGCGGCCCGATCAGCGTCCCCTACGCCACGCCGGTGCCGCTGCTGGCGCTCTACCTCCACACCAGCCCGGCGAACATCGTCGTCAGCGCGGTCAGCCGCGGGACCTACGTGGTCGCGGCGAACGCCGCGGTTTACCGCCAGTACCTGTTGGACCCCAAGGACCCCGAACGACACGGCGGCGTGCCGAAGGCCTTTCGCCAAACCGCCGGCAACCGGTCATGGCACGTTTACTCGAGCTGCAGCTGATCGCGTGAGCGATCGGCTGCTTGATGGACCGTGCACCCACCTTCGTGGCCCGACGTGCGGTGCCGCCGACGGCCGGGGCTCCGGTCAGGTAACTCCCTTCGCGCCTGCCGGCATCCGCTTAAGGCTGCTTCCTTCCGGACCTGACCTGGTTCGCGGACCAACATCGCGTGGGACCCTGCCCCTCAACGCCCCAACCGCCGGAGCGTGCCGCACGGCACGCCCCTCGGGTGGGAATTCGGCCCCGCTTGAGCGGATTGCGAGTTCAGGGCACCGCTAACTCCCCGCCTAGCACGGTCCGCGGCGGAGTGTAGCGGCTGCGATCAATAGTCCTCGACGACCAGCAGCATGAGTGCTGCGAACTTGAGCACCCAGCCGATCGCGAACCTCTTGTACTCGGTGAACGGGTCGCGGGCCGCGATCATGATCGTGAACCACGAGATGAAGACGGTGATGTAGAGCCCGATCCCGAGCACGACGACCGCCACGTACGCGGGGATGATGTAGATCACCCGAAAGAAGGTCTTCAGCCGGCTGTAGCGCTCGAGGCGCTCGGGGATGCCGACCACCACCGGATAGCCGGGGGCCTCCTCGCCGCTGAACGGCGGATAGACATCGACCGCGAGCATCAGGTAGGACACGGCGCGAGTCGAGAAGCGCAGGTAGCCGGCTGCGAAGCGGTAGGCCCCCGCCGGGTAGCGCCCCGTGAAGAGGATCGCGAACCAGGCGACGAGGGCGACGATGTAGGCGCCGATCGCGTAGAGGTAGTTGACGATCGCCAGCGGCAGGAACAGGATGTAGCGGAAGAACGTGGTGAGCCGGCTGTGTTTCAGCGGCGAGTCGATTGTCAGGCTGAGGGTGCTCAAGGTGGCGTGGTCCTTTCGGGCGTTCGGCCGGCGGCCGGAACGCTGGTTGCTCGGCTCGGCGGCGCTATCGGGCGTCGGCGCTTGTGTCGCAGGCACCGCCGCGCGCCGAGGCTGCGCTGACCGCGTGCGTGCGCGCTCGTCAGACATCGGCCTCTGCGACGCACCGCATGAGGGTTTCTGATCAAATATCAATGATGGCCCCGCTGTTCGCTCCGTGCGATTGAACGTGACTGCCGCAGCGATCGAGGCACGCACGCTCGGGCGCTCCGAAGTGGCCGTGCCGCGCATCGCGCTCGGCTGCGGCAACTTCGGCGGCGTCGGCTCATCGCCGGAGTTCTTCGGCCGTGGGCTCGACGAGGCGCAGGCCTTCGCGATCATGGACGCGGCCTGGGAGCTGGGGATCAACCACTTCGATACCGCCGACGCCTATGGCGGCGGGCGCAGCGAGACGACGATCGGCAACTGGATCCGCTCGCGCGGGCGGCTGCCGCTGCTGAGCACGAAGACCTACAACCCGATGGCGGCGGGCGCGGACCACGGGCTTGAGCCGGAGCGGATGACGCGCCAGCTGCACGCGAGCCTCGAGCGCCTCGGCGTGGCGCGCGTGGATCTCTACCTGACGCACGACTTCGATCCCCAGGTGGCTCCGGCGCGCGTCGTCGAGACGCTCGAGCGGCTGCGCTCCGAGGGCCTGATCCGCGCCACCGGCGTGAGCAACTACGACGCTCGCCAGCTGCGCGCGACGCTCGACGCCGGTCACGTCGACGCGATCCAGAACTCCTACTCGCTGCTGGCGCGCGGCGACGAGGCTGAGGTCTTGCCTCTGTGCGCTCGTGAAGCGGTCAGCTACACCGTCTACAGCCCGCTCGCCGGCGGCTGGCTGACCGGCAAGTACCGCCGCGGAAGCGAGTTTCCAGCGGGTTCGCGCATGACCCAGCGCCCCGACGTCTATGCCGATTTTCTGCGCGACGAAGTCTTCGACGCGCTCGAACATCTCGAGCGGCTCGCAGCGGCGCGCGAGATCTCGATGGCGGGCCTCTCGCTCAGCTGGCTGCTGTCGCACCCCGACGTCAGCGCGATCGTCGTCGGGCCGGGCAGCCCGGGCCAGCTCGAGCCGGTGCGCGAGGCGCTCGCAAACCCGCTGGTGGCCGGTGAGCGCGAGTCGATCGCGAGGCTGTTCGGGTGAGCGTGATCGTGCTGGGTGAGACCGACGTGAGCGAGCACCTCGAGCTCGGTCAGTGCATCGAGGCGATGGCGGCGGCGCTCGGGGCGCTGGCCTGCGGTGAGGCCGAGATGCCGCTTCGCACGGTGCTGCGCGGCGGCGGCTCGGCCGGGATGCTGGGCCTGATGCCGGCCTATCGCGGCGGCGAGCACCCCGTCTACAGCCTCAAGGCGGTCTGCGTCTTCCCGGGGAACCCGACACTCGGATTGGACGCCCACCAGGGCACCGTCACGCTGTTCGACGGCAAGACCGGGCTGCCGACCGCGATCCTCAACGGCTCCGCCGTGACCTCGATCCGCACCGCCGCGGTGACCGCGCTGGCGACCCGCCTGCTCGCCCGCGAGGACGCCGATGAGCTGGCGATCCTCGGCTCGGGCGTGCAGGCCCAGATGCACCTGCGCGCGCTGATGCTCGTGCGTCCGTTCAGGGCCGTGCGGATCCACTCGCCCAATCGCGAGCACGCGCGCAGCCTGGTGGCGGCGGGCGAGGCGCAGTTCGGAGACGACGTGCGCTTCGAGGCCTGCGAGAGCGCGCGCGAGGCGCTGGCCGGCGCCGGCGTCGTCGTCACGGCGACCAACTCCACCGAGCCCGTGCTCGAGCGCGACTGGCTCGCCGACGGAGCGCATGTCAACGCGATCGGCGCGAGCATCCCCTCGTCGCGCGAGCTCGACGTCGCGACGATCGCCGCTGCCGAGCTGTTCGTCGACAGTCGCGAGTCCGCGGCCAACGAGGCCGGCGACTATCGCCTCGCGCTGCGCGAGGGCGCGATCGGCGAGGAGCACATTCGCGCCGAGCTGGGCGAGCTGGCGATTGGAGCGCACCCGGGACGCAGCGGCCCGGGCGCGATCACCGTGTTCCGCTCGCTCGGACTCGCCGTCGAGGACCTGGCCGCCGCGGAGCTCGCGGTTGCGAGTGCGCGTCGCGCGGGCGCCGGGACCGAGGTGGATCTGTGATCGCGATCGAGGAGATCCGGGCGGCCCGCGAGCGGATCGCCGGCGCCGCGACGCGCACCCCGCTCGTGCGGCTGGCGGTTGATGAGGCGCCGTGTGAGATCTGGTGCAAGCTGGAGAACCTGCAGCCGGTCAACTCGTTCAAGATCCGGGGCGCCGCGAACTGCGTGCGTGCCGCCGACCCGGCGCTCGTGCGCGACGGCCTCGTCACGGCCAGTGCCGGCAACGCGGCCCAGGGTGTCGCATGGATGGCCCGCGAACTGGGCGTGCCGGCGACGATCGCCGTGCCCGAACATGCTCCGACGGCCAAGCTCGACGCGATCGCGCGGCTCGGCGGGACGGTCGTCAAGCTGCCCTACGCGGACTGGTGGCAGGCGATCGTCAGCGGTCGGGTCGAGGGTGTCGAGGGCTTTTTCGTGCATCCGGTCTCCGATCCCGCCGTGATGGCCGGGAACGGGACGATCGGCCTCGAGATCCTCGAAGATCTTCCCGACGTGGATGCGGTCGTCATCCCCTACGGCGGCGGCGGGCTCACCGTCGGGATCGCAAGCGCCGTGCGCGCGCTGCGGCCCGAGACGCGCGTCTACACGGTCGAGCCGGAGACCGCGGCCGCTCTGGTGGCGGCGCGGGCGGCCGGTGAGCCGGCGTCGATCGAGTATGTGCCGTCATGGGTCGACGGCTCGGGCAGCCGCAGCGTGCTGGCCGACATGTGGCCCCGGGTCGCGCCGCTGATCGACGATGCGCTCGTGGCGACGCTCGCGGAGACCGCCGCCGCGGTGCGCCTGATCGCCGAGCGCCTGCGGGTGATCGCCGAGGGCGCCGGCGCGCTGGCGGTGGCGGCGGCGCTGGCCGGACGCGCGGGCGGCGGGCGGATCGTCACGATCGTCTCCGGCGGCAACATCGATTTCTCGACCTTCAGCGCCATTCTGCGCGGAGAGACACCGGCATGAGCGGCGCAGAGGCACCGGCATGAGCGAACAGGCCGGGCCCCCCGAGGACTACAAGGCGCCGCAGCTTGGGGGCCCGGGAGCGAGCGACTACGAGCGTTACCTGCGCACCGATGAGCTGCTGTCGCTGCAGAAGACAGCCGACGAGTGGGCTCACCGCGACGAGCTGCTGTTCACCACCGTCCACCAGACCTCCGAGCTGTGGCTGAAATTCGCCGCCGGCGAGATGGACGAGGCCGCCCGCCTGATGGAGGCGGGCGAGATCTCGGCGGCGGTGCGTTTGATGCGCCGTGCGGTGCTGGCGCTCGACTACGTGACGAGCTCGCTCGAGATGCTCGAGAAGATGTCGCCCTGGGAGTACCAGGAGATCCGCGTCGTGCTGGGTCACGGCAGCGGCTTTGACTCTCCGGGCTTTCGCGCCGTGGCGGATACCACACGGCGCGCCGGCCGCGCCTTCAACCGGCTGGTGGCGGGCGCCGGGCTCGATCTCGTCGAGCTCTACCAGCGCGGGCGGGAGTTCGAGCAGCTCTACCAGGCCGCCGAGGCGCTCACGGACTGGGACGAGCGGATCTGGATCTGGCGCTTCCGCCACTACGCAACCGTCACGCGCAGCATCGGCGAAGACACCAAGGGCACACAGGGCACGCCGGTTCAGGTGCTCGGCAAGCTGATCGCGCAGCGCCAGCTGCCGGAGCTGTGGAAGGCCCGTGCTACGCTCGTCGAGCGCTTCGACGCCCAGGAGCGCCCGTCGGCATGAGCAGCGATCCGCGCCGGCGTGTGGCCTTGACCGATCCGCGCAGGCGCCCGCCCGCAGCCTTGACATCCGCGCGGGCGCCCGCCCGCAGCCGTGACACACCAACCGCAGGCGCCGCGCGCACGGTTTGCTGCCGCGCGGCGCTCGCCCGAAACCGAGGAGACCGATGGCCGCCCTGACGCTTGACCCGACAGCCGTGCGCGCCCGCTTCAGCTCGCTGCGCAGCGGCTTTGCCTTCCTCGACGCACCCGGCGGCAGCCAGGTGCCCGACTGCGTCGGCGACGCGATCGCGCGCTGCCTGCGCGAGGCGAGCGCCAACATGGGTGCGAGCTACGAGAGCAGTCGCCGCGTCGGCGCGATCGTCGCCGAGGCCGAGGCGAACGCTGCCGCCTTTCTCGGCTGCGAGCCCAGCGAGATCATCTTCGGGCCGAACATGACCTCGCTCAACTTCACCTTGTCGCGCACCGCCGGGCGCGAGTTCGCTCCCGGCGATGAGATCCTCGTCTCCTCGCTGGACCACGACGGCGGCGTGGCCCCCTGGCTGGAGCTTGCCCACGACCGCGACCTGCGCGTTCAGCACATCGAGCTGCGGCCGGACACCACGCTCGACTATGACGATCTGGCCGCCAAGCTCAGCGAGCGCACGCGCATCGTTGCCTTCGCCTGGGCGTCGAACGCGATCGGCACGATCACAGACGCGGCGCGGGTCTGCGAGCTGGCGCACAGCGTCGGCGCGCTGGCCTGGGTGGATGCCGTGCACTACGCCGCCCATGAGCCGATCGATGTCGGCGCGATCGGCGCGGACGTGCTGCTCTGCTCGCCCTACAAGTTCTGCGGCCCCCACCTCGGCATCGCCTACGGGCGCAGCTCGCTGCTTGAGTCCTGGCGTCCCTACAAGGCGCGCCCGGCGCCGACCAGCCCGTTGGGGCGCCGCTTCGAGACCGGCACGCTCCCCTACGAGCTGCTCGCCGGCTTCAACGCGACGATCGGCTACCTGGAGGAGATCGGCGGCATGGCCGCGATCGTCCCCTACGAGCGCTCGCTCGGCGAGCGCTTTCTCGACACGCTGCCTTCGAGCGTCACCGTCTACGGCCTACCGACGCTCGAGGGCCGCGTGCCGACCTTCCTGGTCAACGTCGAGGGCGCGCCGGCCGCCGAGGTCGCGACAGCGCTCGGCGAGCGCGGCGTCGGCGTCTGGGCCCACAACACCTGGTACTCGCTGAACCTCTACCAGCGCCTCGGCTATGAGGGAGACGCGATCCGGATCGGCTTCATCCACTACAACACCGCCGATGAGGTCGACCGGCTCGTGAGCGAGCTGGCGGCATGCGCGGCGTCTTGACGCTGTCAACCGCGGGCAAGGAGAGACCATCGTGGGAATGAGCATCATCCGCAGCGCGCAGGCGAGCTGGAGCGGCACCGTGCCCGACGGCGGCGGGCGCCTGGCGCTCGGCAGCGGCGCGTTCGAGGGACCGTTCACGCTGCGCGCCCGCGTCGAGGACGGCCAGCACACGACGAACCCCGAGGAGCTGATCGGCCTCGCGAACGCGGCCTGCTACACGATGTCGCTGGCCGATCTGCTGAGCACCGAGGGACACCCGCCCGACGATCTCGAGACCTCCGCGCGCGTACACCTCGAGCAGACCGACACGGGTTGGTCGATCACGCGGATCGAGCTGCATACCAACGGCGCCGTACAGGGGGTCGACGCCGCGACCTTCGAACAGCTCGCGCAACAGGCCAAGGCGACCTGCCCGGTGTCGCGCGCGCTTGCCGGGACCGAGATAACGCTCGTCGCCGAGTTGGCCCCGAACCAGCGCGGGGCGTCGTGAAAACCGCTACGGTCGCCCGAGTCTTGAGGAGGCAGCCCGTGGTCCAGGCGTTTCAAGGGGTCCTGATCGCCGTGAAGTCGAGCGGTCGCACACATCCGCGTGAGCGTGCAGGCGCAATCGCGCCCGGGAGCCCGACGCCGTGAGCGGACTGGTTCGCCACGCCTCCGACGCCCCCGAGCGCCGGAGCGCCAACGACGCCGTGGCCGTGCGCGACGTGATCGACGCAACCCACGGCTGCGAGCTCTTTTCGCTGCGGCTGCTGCGCGCCGTGACCGGCCGCAGCGCCGCGCAGGCCACCGGCGAGGCCGATGAGCTGCTGTTCGTGTTGAGCGGACACGGCCGGCTGATCGCGCAGGACGGCGAGCACCAGCTCGAGCCCGAGGCCGGCGCGCTGGTGGCGAGCGGCCAGCACTACGAGCTCGACAACGACGGCCCCCAGGACCTGCTGGTCCTGGCCTGCTCGTTGCACGCGCCACTGCCTCGCGCGGGCGAGGCGCAGCCGGGCACCGCGCTGTCTGCGCTCGCCGACCAGGCCGCGCAGACGGCGACGGCCGATCGCGAGTACCGGATCGTCTTCGACCCCGACAACGGATGCCCGTCGGCGACGCAGTTCGTCGGCTACATACCGGTTGGCGCCGCCCCGGCGCACTACCACCTCTACGACGAGGTGATCTATGTGCTCGAAGGCGATGGCGTGATGCACATGAACGCATCGCGGACGCCCTTGACGGCCGGTTCGTGCATCCATCTTCCGGCGCGCAAGCTGCACACGCTCGCCAACAGCGGCCCCGGCATCATGCGGGTGCTGGGGGTGTTCCGCCCCGCCGGATCGCCAGCCGCCGCGTTCTACCCGGACGGAACTCCGGCGAGCTACGTGGCGGCTGAAACGCCGACTGCCTCAATCTCATCATGACGCGTTTTTCTCACACAACCAGGAGGACTCACATGCATCTACGTCGTATTTTTGCCGGCGCGTTGGGGGTGATGGCGCTCGCATCGGTGACGGTGCTCGGTGCCTCGAGCTCCGCGCACGTCGCCAAGATCGCCAAAGCATCCTGCTCGACGAGCATCGCCATCGAGGCGCCGTTCGCCACAGGCCCGGCCACGCAGCTCGGCCTTGAGCAGCTTCACTTCGCTCAGCTCGCTGTCGCGATGGCCAACAAGGCCAACGGCACCAAGATCACGCTGGGCAAGGACGACACCGGTCTGAACCCGTCACTGGCGACAACCAGGACGGCCGCGATCATCGCATCCAAGGCCGTCGCCGCGGTGGGACCGGCGGGCAGCCAGGAAGTGGAGGCGGTCGGCCCGCTGTACGCGAAGGCCGGAATGGCTTTCATTTCCGGATCTGCGACGCTTCCCGCGCTCGCGACCAACGGTGCTAACACGACGTTCTTCCGGGTTGTCCCGGATGACAACATCCAGGGCCCCAACGACGCGAACTACATCATCAACCACAAGCTCGCGCCGGCCGGCTCGACGATCCTGATCGTCGACGATCAGGAGGCTTACTCCGAAGGCCTGGTCGCAGTGATGACGCCGCTTCTGCAGGCCGCGGGCTTCACCGTCAACCACCAGAGCTACAACGGCACCGACACCGGCGCCACGCTGCAGAGCGACTTCTCGTCGCTGGCCACCTCACAGGTGACCTCCGCCACGCACCTCGTGATCGTGCCGTGGCAGAGCGCCGGGAACGCACAGCAGTTCGGCCAGACCCTCCAGCAGCAGGGCAAGGCGGTCACGCTGTTCGGAACCGACGGCACCGACTCCCCGGGTCAGTTCATCATCCCGGGAACCTACGTGTCGAACTTCGGCCCGGACATCTCGACCAGCAAGAGCGCGGTCGACAAGGCGATCGTCGCCGGGATCAAGAAGTACGGCGCGTACGGCGCGTTCGGCGTGCCGACATGGGAAGCGACCACGGTCGTGATGAACGCGATCTCGTCGGTCTGCAAGGCCGGCAAGACGCCGAGCCGCACGAACGTGCTTGCCGCGGTCCGCAAGACCAACGTCGCCGCGGCCAGCAGTGCCATGGGTGTGCCGATCAAGTTCCAGGCGGACGGTGACCTGGTGGCCAAGGCGGGATACCTGTTCCACATCAACAGCAAGGGCACCTACGTCGAGATTCCCGACAAGTAGGCAGCGGCCCGTGCAGCACCCCTAGGCGCCCGATCCGCCGCCCACCTTCGGGTGGGCGGCGGGGGCGCCTTTTCCGTAGCCTGCACCGCGCAGATGCAGATCTTCATTCAGACGCTCGTAACCGGCATCGTCACCGGCTGCCTGTACGCCTTGATCGCGCTCGGCTACTCGATGGTCTACGGCGTGCTGAAGCTGCTCAACTTCGCCCACGGCGACCTTTACATGGTCGGGGCGTTCATCGGCTATTTCGCTATTCAGTGGTTCGGCGGCGCGACCGCGCTGATCATCCCCGTGCCGCTGCTGATCATCTTCATGATGGTGGTGGCGGGGCTCGGCGTCGGCGCGCTCGGCGTGGCGATCGAGCGGTTCGCCTACCGGCCGCTGCGAAACGCGCCGCGCATCGCGCCGCTGATCACCGCGCTCGGGATCTCCTTCATCCTCGAGGATTCGGTTCTGCTTCTGTTCGGCGGCTTCACCCGCAACTACAACGCCCCGGCGTTCCTGCCTTTCCGGCAGTCGATCCACATCGACGGGGTCAATATCTGGTCGGTGCAGATCATCGTCGTCGTGGTCAGCGTCGTGATGATGTTCGGCCTGCGCGAGCTGGTCAACCGCACCCTGTTCGGGAAGTCGATGCGCGCCGTTGCCTCCGACCGCGAGGCGGCCGAGATGCTCGGCGTCAACGTCGATCGCACGATCGCGATGACCTTCTTCATCGGATCGGCGATGGCGGGCGTGGCCGGCGTGATGTCCGGCCTCGCCTTCGGCCAGATCTCCAACATCATCGGCTTCCTCGCAGGTCTCAAAGCGTTCACGGCGGCCGTCGTCGGGGGAATCGGCAGCATCCCGGGGGCGATGATCGGCGGCCTCGTAATCGGCCTCTGTGAGTCGTTCTCGAGCAGCTACATCTCCTCGCAGTACTCGGATCTGATCGTGTTCGCGCTCCTGATCGCGACGATGCTCGTGCGCCCCCAGGGCGTGTTCGGGCAGCCGCCGCTGCAGAAGGTCTGAGATGGCACCGATCGGCGTCGACGAGTGGGTTGCGCGCTCCGGCGATCGTCGCGAGCAGAACTCCGGCTGGCGCGGGTTGCTCGCACGGCTCGACTCCCGCGTCGGCTGGTGGCCGCGGCTCGTGCTCGTCGGATTGTTCGCACTGGTCTACGGGAAGCTCCTGGTCGGCAGCAACATCAACTACGCGCAGACCGGCTTCAACGTGGTCCTCTACGCGATCCTCGCGCTCGGCCTCAACATCGTCGTCGGCTGGGCCGGCCTGCTCGACCTCGGCTACATAGCCTTCTTCGGCGCGGGCGCCTACATCTACGCCCTGTTCTCCTCGCACGCGTTCGGCAACCTGCCGCTCTCCACCGGCGGCGTGCAGCTGCCAGTCGTCGCAACGATCCCGATCGCAGTCGTTGGGGTCGGGATCCTAGGGCTCGTGATCGGGCTGGTGGCGCTGCGATTGTCGGGCGACTACCTGGCGATCGTGACGCTGTTCGTCGGCCAAGCGTTCGCCGAGGCGGTCAACAACGTCGCGCCTGGCACGCTGGGCGGCGCCAACGGCCTGTTCGGCCTCAAGGGCTTCCACGTCGGCAGCGCGATGATCGGCTCGACGCTTGGCTACTACTGGTTCGCGGTGATCGTGCTGCTGATCCTGATGGCGTTCCTGCACCTGCTTGACACCTCGCGCACCGGGCGCGCCTGGCGCGCGCTGCGCGACGACCCGCTCGCCGCTGAGGTGATGACGATCCCGGTCAACAAGGTCAAGGTGATGGCGTTCACGTTCGGCGCGATCGTTGCGGCCCTCGCCGGGACGATGTTCGCCGCCCAGCAGAGCAGTGTGTTCTCGACGAACTTCAGCGCGCAGACGCTGATCCTGATCTACGCCTGCCTGGTTTTGGGTGGTGCCGGGAGCATCGCCGGAGCGGTGCTGGGCGGCGTGGTCGTGACGGTTTCGCAGCAGCTGCTGTCGAGTCCGATCGACTCGGCCTACCTCTTCTACGGCATCCTCGTGATCGTGCTGGTCGCTCGCGTGCGGCCGTGGCGGCACTTGGCCGCCGTGGTGGCGGCGATCGTCGGATTCGGATTTGGCGTCCACGCGATCGTCGGCGCGATCTCCCATCGTGCGATCGCCGGCTCACCCGGCAGCAGCGGCTGGTTCGCCGGCGCCCTGCGCCACTTCGTGATCGTGCCGGCTGGCTCGCCGTTGACCTACGGAAACCTGCTCTATGTCGCGATGATCTGCATGATCATCGGGGTCGTGCAGCTGAAGGGGATTCGCAGGCTGGTCGCGGTGGTGCCGACGGTGTATGTCGCAATCTGCTGCTGGGAGGCGCGGCTGACGCTGGATCCCGGGATCACGGCGCAGATCATGATCGGTGCGATCCTGATCGTTACGATGGCCGCGCGTCCCGAGGGACTGCTCGGCACGCGCCGCGTGGAGGTGTTGTGATGGCACCGCTGCTCGAACTCGACCAGGTCTCGCTCTCATTCGGCGGCCTGCGCGCGCTTCACAGCCTCGACATGCACGTCGATGAGAACGAGATCGTCAGCGTGATCGGGCCCAACGGCGCCGGAAAGACGACGCTGTTCAATGTCATCACCGGGATCTACCAGCCCGCCGGCGATATCCGCTTCGACGGCAAGAGCCTGATCGGGCGCTCGCCGCACCGCATCACCGGGATGGGAGTAGCCCGCACCTTCCAGAGCCTGCGGCTGTTTCTCAACATGACCGTCAAGGAGAACGTCAAGGCAGCCACCTACGGCGGCACGCGCGCCACGCCGATTGAGTCGATGCTGCGCCTGCCGCGCGCGCGGCGCGAAGAACGCGAGGTCGAGGCGCGCGCCGAGGACGTGCTGGGCTTCTTCGGACAGCGCCTGCAGGGCTACCGCTTCGACCAGCCCGCCTACGTTCTGTCCTACGCTAACCGCCGCCGGCTGGAGATCGCTCGCGCGATGGCCACAGGCGCCCGGATGCTGCTGCTCGACGAGCCGGCCGCCGGCATGAACCCGCCGGAGAAGCTGGCGCTGCGGGAGCTGATCCGGGGGCTGCGCGAGCGGTTCGACGTGACGATTCTGCTGATCGAGCATCACATGGACGTGGAAAGTGAGCTCTGCGATATCGTCACCGTGCTGGACAACGGCAAGGTCATCGCCGAAGGAAAGCCCGCCGAGATCAGTCGGGACCCAAAGGTCATCGTCGCCTATTTGGGGAGCGGCGGCGGAGCTGGCGAGGCAGCGGAACCGTTACTGGCGGGGTTGGAGTGATGCTGATCGTCGAAGAACTCTTTGCAGGTTACGGAACCAGTGAAGTTCTGGCAGGGGTCTCCCTGGAAGTGCGTAAGGGTAGTGTGGTGGCCCTCATCGGTCCCAACGGCGCCGGCAAGAGCACGAGCATCCGTTTCCTGGCCACGTTGCTCAGGGCCACCAGCGGCGAGGGGATCGTCAACGGCCATCGCG
>PMKB01000020.1 GCA_003157595.1 Solirubrobacterales bacterium | reverse complement strand
CGAGAACACCGGCGGCAGCCGCGTTGCGACGGTCGACCAGGTGGCGCCCGCGTCGCCCGAGCCGAACACATCGCCGGAGGTAGCGCCGAAGTACAGCTCGAGCTGCTCGCCCTTTCCGGCTCGGCCGAATGCCTGGCGCAACACCGTCAGGTACGCGTGCTCCGCCGGCAGGCCGTCGCCCCGGGCCGTCCAGCTGGAGCCCCCGTCGCGCGTCTCATAGACGCGCACGCGACCGTCGGGGGTGACGCGATCGGTGTCGGCGACGAGCGGGATCAGGTAGGCGCTGTCGGGATCGTCGGGGTCGAGCGTCAGCGGGAAGCCGAAGTCGGACGGGAGCCCACCGCCACCGATGTCGGCCCAGCTTTCGCCCCCATCGTCGGAGCGATAGACGCCGCCATGGAACTGCATGAACATTCGCTCGGGTTGTCTGGGCGCGCGCTCGACGTGGTGTACACAGCGGCCCGCGTTCTCGTCCTTGAGCGCCTCCTCGGGCAGGTACCGCGGGTTGAGTCCGCCGTTGCCGCGCCGCCAGCTACGGCCGCCGTCCTCGGTCAGCCACATTCCGGCGGCCGATACGGCAACGGCCAGCTTGGATGGATCTCCCGGCCAGGTGCAGATCGAGTGCAGGCAGAGCCCGCCGCCGCCCGGCTGCCAGTGCGGGCGCGACGGCTGCTCCCACAGCCCGGCATTGATCTCCCAGCTCGCTCCGCCGTCGTGGCTCTCGAACAGAACTCCCGGGTCTCCGCCCGCGTACATGGTCCTGTCGGCCTCACCGCGGGCGATGACCCAGATCCGTTCGAGCGCGTTGTCGCCGCCTTCGGGCAGGCTGACGCCATCGGCCTGCGCCCAGTCGGCGCCCGGATCGCCGTCTGTGTAAAAGATCTTCGGACCGTAGAACGGCGAGGTCACGGTCGCCAGCAGCCGCCCGCTGCGGGGATCGCGGGTCGCAAAGTCGACCGGCTGCCCCGCAAACGCGCGCGTCTTGAGCTCGAAGCCGCAACCCGGCTCTCCTTCGAGCAGGAACAGGCCCTTCTTCGTCCCCACGATCAGCTCGGTCAATGTCTCAGCCTCCTGTTATCGCGGGGACCACCTCGACGCGGTCCCCGGACCGCACCGCCGTGTCCTCGTTCCCGGGTTCGCCGTTGACGAACACATTGATATGCCGGCGGATCAGGCCACGCTCGTCGAGGATCCACCCGCTCATGTTCTGGTGGCGAAGCTCGAGCGCTCGAAGCAGCTCGACCACGGTCGCGCCCTCCAGCGAATGCTCTGCGCGCTCGCCCGCGAGCTTGCGTAGCGGTCCCCGGACACACACCACGGCCACCGGGGAATCCTACGCGCGCGCGGCGACGATACGCGCGCCACCACCACGCGTTTCTCATCGCACCGGCGGCACCCACGGCCACCAGCCAGCACCCCCTCGACAGACCGCTCGCGCTGCCTACCCCAGACACCACTGCTTTCGTCCAGACCGAGCGCGGGCGACGGCGCTGTGCGCTAGCTACGCGGTTGGTTCGAGATCTCCGCCGCCGCGACGAAAGCGGGACGCGCCTCGGCGCGTTCGACATAGGCCTGCAGCCCGGGCCATGTTTCGAGCAGCTCCCGCGAGTGGGCGCTGTCGAGCACGCTGGCGCAGAGCACGTCGGCGACGGTGAAGCGGTCTCCGACCAGCCAGTCGTGGTCGTTCAGCGCCGCCTCGAGCGCCGCGGCGGCCTGCGCGAAACGCTCGCGAGTTGACGGATCGGCCGAGTCCCCAACGGCCTCGCGGATCCAGCGATACAGCGGCGCCTCGAGCTCGGTCATTGCGAACAGGGACCATTGGTAGACGAGCGCCCGCTCGGCCGATCCGAGCGGCGCGATCAAACCGGCATCGGGATGGAGGTCGGCGAGCTGAAGGCAGATCGCTGCGGACTCGAACATGACCGTGCCGTCATCGAGCTCGAGTGCCGGAACGCGCCCCAGTGGATGGCGCGCGAGATGGTCGGCGGACCTGCGCTCCTCGGGCGTGAGCTTCGTCAGATCGTAGGGTGCGCCGATCTCTGCGAGCAGCCACAGGACGCGGCTCGAGCGCGAGCGGGGCATGTAGTAGAGGCGCGGCACGATCGGCCCAGTATCGCACCGCCCTTGCCACAGGGCCCGCGGCCCCCGCCCGGCCACCCCGAGACGCCGGCCGGACGGGGGGCGAGAGCGGTCACACGACGTACGCTCATTTCCGCCCCGAGCAAGCGCGCCAGGGTTCGCGGGCTTGATCCGCTCGGGTTGGGCACACGTCGGGGTGCAGCTGGCCTCGCCGTCGGTCGTCGCGGTTTCACGCTACGTTTAGCGCTCTGTCTGGCAGCTCACAGGGGAGGCAACATGGCTGAGGTAGTCGTTATCGAGTTCGCGGAGCCGAATGCGCTCGAGATCTACAAGCGCGTGAACAAGGAACTGGGATGGGAGGGCGTGCCGGACTCCACGGCCTGGCCGGCGGGGATGTTGAGTCATGTTTCCGGCGAGAAGGGCGACAAGCTGATCGTCGTCGAGGTCTGGGAGTCCCAGGCAGCCCAGGGCGAGTTCATGACCTCTCAGCTCGGTCCCGCATTCGCCGCGGTCAGTGCGCCCAAGCCGTCTCGGATCGAGTGGTTCAACTCGGTCATGGACGTCCACTCGCATTCGCACTGAGTCGCGCGGACATCGGCGCGCCGACGAGCTCGAGGCTGGGCCTGCAGCCGCGTCCTTTCCCCGAGCGCCGTTCGCTCCGACAGCGGCGGCGCGAGTGCCTTCGGGTTCTCAGAGTCATTGCTCGTCAGGCGGACGGCGCCAGGCCAGCATCACTCCGTCCCCGATCGTCAGCAGCACGTTGCGCACCCGCACGTCGCGCTGGACTGCGCTGGCGAACTCCCGCATCCCGAGCGTGCCCTCGTCCTGCGCGGTCGGGTCCAACGCGGCTCCGTCGCGGAACAGGTTGTCAGCGACAATCACGCCTCGCTCAGCGAGCTTCGGCACGACAGCGTCGAAGTACGCCGGATAGTCAGCCTTCCACGCATCTATGTAGACCAGGTCGAACGGGCCCTCGAGACCAGCGATCGTCTCCAGCGCGTCACCCACGATCAGCTCTACGCGGCGCCCATGTGGACTGGCGTCGATGTGACGGCGCGCCACCGCGGCAATGTCCGCGTCGACCTCAAGGGTCGTGACACGGCCATCCGCAGGCACCGCTGCCGCCATCGACAGCGTTCCGACTGCGGTGAAGGTCCCGATCTCGAGCACGCGACGCGCGCCACCGGCCACGATCAATGCCTCCAGCAGTCTCGCCTCCGCGAGGCCGCTCATCATCGCGGGCGCGGAAGTGTTGTCCTGCGTCCATGCGGCCGCGACCGCCAGCGGGCCCTCGAATGGGCTCGTATTCTCCTCGGCGTATCTCAGCGCCGCTGAGGCGACCAAATCGCTCACCGCCCAAAGCTACAGGCCCGGCCACGAACCCGGCCGCCCGCGACTGCCGGTTGCCCGTTTGAGCCGTGGCCGCCGGCCAGTGCAGTCGTCGCTCCGCGGCGCCCCTCGACCTCGCACCGAGCATCCGGTTCTCGGAGCCCTCGCGCCCACCCGTCGCCGTCCGCCAATCCGCCCCGCACGCCCGCCTGCACCCAATGGCGGATGCTCGAAATTCGCCCGGATGTTGAGCGCCCCAAGGCCTAGGCTGGGGGCCGCAGCTTGGCGGACGTGAGCGCCGCTGCCGCATTGATGACGGCAAACGCGATTACAAGGGGCAGAATCTGATGAACGACGCCGCCGATCGCGGCGCCGGCCGAGGCAGCAACCATGGCGATGCCGGTGAGCGTGGTCATGACCTGCGCGCGGACCGCCGGAGGCGTGTGGCGCTGGCGCAGAGCTATGGTGCCGGAATAGGCGGGACCCTCGAGAAACCCCGTCAGCGTGACCAGGAGAATGCCGAACGTGAGCTCGTGAGCCAGTGGCCACACGAGCGCCGACAGGCCCAGGATGCCGTAGGAGAGGCCGATGCGCCGCCGCGAAGGGCTTCCCCGCAGGACGAAGGTGCCAAGGATTGAGCCCAGGGCCATCCCGGCCCAGAGGTAGCCGCCGGCGTTGGTTCCGGCGTGCAGGGTGCGCGCCGCGTAGAGCGGAAAGCCGATCGTCATCAGGCCCCACCCAAACGCGGCCAGGGTGCCTGCAGCACCGGTGGCGCGCAGCACCGGGTTGCGTGCCAACGCCTGTGTCCCCTGCGCCAGCGCGTGTGCCACGCTCTTCGCTCGCTGCTCGGGCCGGGCCTCAAACGCCGGATTGATCGCAACCAGGACGACGACCACGACGGTGATCGCAGCCTGCACCTCGATTGCGGCCGCGGCGCTCGTGGCGCCGGCCAGCGCGCCGGCCAGCGCGGGCCCGACGACGAACGAGAGGTTCAGGCTCGACGCCTCGATCACACTGGCCGTGTCCAGCAACTCGGGGCCCGCGATTTCGGCCAGCGCGCTGTAGAAGCTGCCCGAGCTGAACGGGCGGGTAATGCTGTAGGCCACCGCGACGGCCGGCAGGGTCCAGTTCGGCGCATGCCCCGCGAGCGCGACGATCGCAAGGAGCCCCACGACACTCAGGAGCTGATCGATCACGATCAACACCCGCCGGTGTGTGGCCACCTCGAGCCACGCACCGAGGATCGGGCCGCTCAGCGCCCCCGGCAAGACCGCGGCGGCGGCCGTCGCCCCGGCGAGCGGAGCACTGCCCGTCCGCCCGAGCACGAGCAGCACGCCCGCGATGTTGAACATCGTTCCGCTGGCGCGCGATAACAGGACGGTCAGGGCAAAGCTTGGATACCGGGGCCTGCGCAGAAGATCGGCGACGGCGGACCGGCGGGTCGGAGCCGAGGGCACAAGGCCATCTTGTCGCACGATCTCGCACATCGGCGCGTCGAGCGCACACCGTCCTGGCGGTCTGAGAAATCGCGGCGCCGACGAGGAGAGCGTGGTCAATGTGGGCACCACTTCGAAGCCCCGCTGTGCCGCCGCAGCGCGTGGATTCCGACCACGTTCACGCGGTCGCACGACGCGACCTCAGCGCGGGGCGATCAGGCGACCGAGATAGACGCGGGCGAGGTCCTCGGCGATCCGCTCACGCGCGTCCCCCTGCGCCGGACCGGACACGGTGATGGTGATCAACCGAACCCCGTCGGTTGTCACGAGCTGGCGCTCGTTGCGAAACCAGTCCGCGTCGAGGCCCAGATTCGGGATGTGGCGCGGGTAGGCACCCTCGCCCTGATGGTCCCAGATGACGTTCTGGCCGTACTCGACTACCTCTCTCTCGAGCCGGTAGTAGGCCTGCGGTGCGCTGTCGAGTCCGACGATGACGTGCAGAGCGCGGCCTGGATGGCGAACCATCGTGTAGCGGCAGCCGGCCCCACCACCGGGCGCCACGAGCCCGGAGGTGACGACCTCGTCCGCCGGGACCGCTGCGGCGCGCGCGAGGACGTCGCCTGCGCGTGCGGAGCATGCAGGAGTCAAGCTGCGTGCGTGGCCGCTCGAGGCTCGCTGGGCGTCATCTGCGCTCGACCCACAAGCAGCAACGCTCAGGGTCATCCCGAGCAGGAGCGACGCCGCCACAGGACGCGGAGCACACGAGAGACGCGACACGCGCTCAGGTTAGCTCGGCGAGGGCAGGCGCAACCCGCGCCTGGGTGCCGCTACTTCGCGGCGCTGACGATCGTTTTGATCGTCGCGGTGACGCCGTCTGAGATCTCGACGACGACCATGTAGGTGCCGACGCTCTTGATCGGCTCCTCGAGGTGGACGTGGCGCTTGTCGAGCTTCAGGCCGCGGGCTTCGAGCACCGCGTCGACGATGTCCTGGTTGGTCACCGAGCCGAACAGGCGCCCGTCGTCGCCGGCCTGCTGGGAGATCGTCAGCACCGTGCGCGAGAGCATCGCCGCGTTCTCCGACGCCTGCTCGATCGCCTGGCGCTCGGAGCGCTGCGCCGCCTCGACGCGCTGGCGGGCGGCGTTGAGCGCGCCTGCGGTCGCGGGCAGCGCGAGCTTGCGCGGGATCAGGTAGTTGCGCAGGTAGCCCTTCGAGACGTCGACGACCGCGCCGCGCTCACCGAGCGACTCGACGTCGTCAAGCAGGATCGCCTGGGGCATCAGCGGTCGCGGTCACGATCGCGGTCGCGACGCCCGCCGGTGCTCTCGACTGCTCCCTCGTTCACGTAGGGGAGCAGCGCGAGCTCACGAGCGCGCTTGACGGCGCGTGCAATCTGGCTCTGGTGGCGGCGGCAGGCACCGCTGATCCGGCGCGAGCGGATCTTGCCCTTCTCGGAGATGAACTTGCGCAGGCCGACGACATCCTTGTAGTCGACCTGATCGATCTTGTCCTTGCAGTGCAGGCACGGCTTGCGCCTGCCGCTGCTCGGTCCTCCGCGCTTCTCGCGCCGACGGCCGGGCTTCTCCCGGCCAGCTCGCTGCTTTGCCATCTGATCCTTAGCTGTCTAGAACGGTATGTCGTCGTCGCCGATGCCGGCGCCGCTCGCGGCGGTTTGAAAGTCCCGCTCATCGACCGGTACATCGCTTCGCGATCCGCCCACCGAAGCCGTGAATCCGCCTGCGCCGGCGTCGTCACGACCCCCGAGGAACTGGACCGAGTCCGCGATGATATCGACTGCCTGGCGCTTTTGCCCGTCCTGGGTCTCCCATTCGCGCCACTCGAGCCGCCCCTGGACGGCGACCGGACGTCCCTTGGAGAGGAAGCGGGCGCAGTTCTCGCCCTGCGCACCCCAGACCTTGACGTCGAAATAGTTGGGCTTGTCCTCCCACTCACCGGTCGCGTTGTTCTTGCGGCGGGTGTTGACGGCGACTCGCATGTCGCACACCGAGGTGCCGCTCGGCAGCGACCGAAGCTCCGGATCCCGGGTCAGGTTCCCGGTGAGGACGACGACATTGAGGTTGGATGCGGCCATGAGAGAGGCTCCTTCGATTGCGCTCAGCGGATGCGGTCCCACTCTAGAGAGGCGATCGGAGATCGCCGTCGGGGTGGACGCTGTTTGCAGGAATTCAGGCGCTGACGAGTTCCGCGTCGCCGTCCTCGGCGGAAGCGTCCGGCGGCGCCGGCGGCTCGGCCGAAGCGTCGGGCGACGCGTCCTGCTCGGCGGCGGCGGCGTCGGGCGAGGCGTCCTGGTTGGCGGCGGCGTCGGGCGAGGCGTCCTG
>PMKB01000311.1 GCA_003157595.1 Solirubrobacterales bacterium | reverse complement strand
GGACCGATGAACGGGGTCCGGCCAACCCAGTTGTGCCCGTGGACCCAGTGGCCCCTTGCATCGCATTCGCGATCGATGCTGTCCCGCCGCAGACGCATACCACGCATACGAGCGCGATGGCCCGTGCAGCGACGCTCGGAAGGCTCCGCCGCGAGTTGCCATGGCAGTCCGTTCTCACCACGGCGACTATCTCGCCACCAACTTAGGTCTCGGTATAAGGACCTCTAATTCCGCTTTAGCCAGGCGTAAACGCCGTCGCCGCCGTAGGTCACGCTGTGCGCGCCAATGACGATCCCACCAGGTCCGACGACGGGCCGACCGCACTCGTGATGTGCGACAGATCTAAACGCAGGCCAGCCAACCAAGCCACGACCCACGCGCCCGGTTCTTGCTTCGAGCAACGCCGCCGTCGAGTGGAGAGCGTTTGACTTCGTCGCGGAATGAGCGAACATGCTCGTCGTGGAGCAGGATGGCGCGCACACCGATAGGCGTGTGCCCCCGGCCGGTTGGCCGGCGCGGTTCACGTCCATGCACCCGAGGACGAAGATCGCTCTGCGCACGCTGTTGGTGGCCGACATTGGCCTGCTGCTCGCTTTCGGCGCGCTGTTTGCGCTGTTCATGGAGCGTCCGGCCGGACTGGTTGCCGCCGGATGCTGCTGGGGATTAGCGGCGCTGCTCATGAACGCTTCGCGCGTTGCGCGGTGGCTGGCGCGGCGCCGGCACTCTTGAAGCCGGGCGCGACGGCACGAACGACGCCAACCCCGTGAACGCGCGCGCGGCATCGCAACGGAGGTGCAAGCGCGAGTCGAGGCGCGGGGACCCTGCTATCCGCTCGACACGACGAGCTTGCGCGGATAACCGAGAGCGTGTAGCAAGGCGACCCGTGGTATGCGCTGCCTCGGCGACTGGGCTCCCGGCTGGCGCGCTCTGCCGGCTGCGTAACCGCAGGCTCGTGAGGCAGACTTGAACGCCGGCGAGTTGTGATCAAGGCCGCCGGGTCCGATCTTGATGCTCCCGTGGCCGCCCGACTGGGAAACCCTGGTGTCGGGATAGCCGGACAGCCCGTGCGATCGCATGCACGCCGCGAACGCCACGACCTCCCCAGCAAACTCGGTCGTCGCGGCGCCCGGCCTGGCCTCGCCGCTCGGCGAGGAGCTGCCGCCGCACGTGGAACAGCGACCGCCGTCGCATGTGGCGAGCGCTCCAGACCGAGCCCGAGATCGGCTCGAATACCGATGAACGTTAGGGCGCCCCGACCGGTGGGTTTGTCTGCTGCGACACCCGGCAAGGACTGTGCGCGGTCGCCGCTGCCTGCTTGGTTGTTCCGGCGGTCAGCGCCGAGGGCGGCGCGAGAGGCGACGAAGGAGTGCCCTGGCGTCCTCGAGCTCCGCTTCGGCGATCTGCGGACGCCCGCCCGCGCAGCACGGCTCACGCTTGAGCGTCCCCGAGCTGAACGGTTCTCCAAAGATCTCGTGGACGAGTTCGAACGCGGCTGGCGGCTTGCCCCTCGGGCCGCTCGACTTGGCGCCGATGGCGAGCACCGCCACGATCTCGGCGCCTTTGCCCTCATCGTCCTCGGCGTCCGTGACGAACGAGAACGCAAGCCTGTAGTCGCGGCGCATGTGTAGTCCGCAGACGCGATCGCGGAGCGGTCCGACGAGCTTGTACGCGTCGGTCGCGCACGGGTCGTGCTCAAGCTTTGCGACCGCCTCCCGCAGACCAGCGCCCTTCCCTTGCAATCCGGCTATGAGTGGCTCGAGCGACCTTGAGATCTTGACGTAGTAGGGGATCTCAGTCCTCGGGACCGAAGCCATCGGGGATGCGCAGGGGCACGAGCTCGTCGTGCTCGATGTCCTTGAGACTCTTCGAGAGCTGAGCTTCCATGCCGGCGAACTCGGGATCGCGGTCGGCGAGCCGCGTCAGGGCCTCGGCCAGGACTGCCGGGTTGTCCTCACGCAGCCGTCGTAGCGCGGCGACTTCAGCAGCGATCTCCTCGAGGCCTGCCCGCTCAACCCGCTCGAGGCCGTCGACCGTTTGCGTGGGGATCATGGCGCGACCGATCCACTTTTCGAGCGTGCCTCGGCTCACACCGAGAACCCGCGCCGCCGCCGCTTTGGGGAGCGTTTCGCCCGCGTCTTGGCGCAGATCGTCGACGACGTGATCAACGTCGCTTCGAAGCTCGTCATCGTCCAGCGCGTCGCGCACGTGGCCGAGCATCACGAGGTTCACGACGTTTCGTTCACTGCGGCTAGCTCTGGCCATAACGCTCATGGTACCGGGGTAGACAACTCTCGTGGCTTTTCTGCTCACCCTTCGCCGCACCCAGTGGCACGTTTGTGGGGTCATAGGGAACATAGATGGGGAACACGCGGCCTACTGTCAGCGCCGCCAGGCCTTAGGAGTAGGCGCCAGAAATAGCCCAGTCACAGGCAAAAGCAAGACTGCGGGCGGAGGGACTCGAACCCCCAAGGGCTTTCGCCCACCGGCTCCTAAGGCCGGCGTGTCTACCAATTCCACCACGCCCGCGCGGTGTGCGAGCCGCGACGCGGCGCACGGCTCGCGACGCGTTCTAGCAGAGCGGCGCCGGCCGGCGCCTGTGCACGCGTCCGCAACGCAAACGCGCACAATACGATCCGACGCGCGGCCCGGGTGCCCAAATCGGTAAAGGGAGCGGTCTCAAAAGCCGCCGCTCGCAAGAGCTTGTGGGTTCGAGTCCCACCCCGGGCATTGCGCGACTCGGGCTCGCGCGCAGCAGCGGCGAGCCGGATGGCGCGCCCGCGGCGCGGCGGCGACAATTGAGCCGTGCTCCACCCCCGCACACGCCCGGCCGTTCGCCGCCTGAGCACCGTCGCCGCTGCGAGCGCCGCGCTTGCTCCGTTCGCACTGTTCGGCGGATGCGCCGCGGCGAGGCCCGCGGGTGCGACCGCCGCTTGCGGCGCCGCCGGGGTCGCGACGATCGCGGCCGTGGATCAGATCGCCGCGGACCACATCTACGGCAACGAGCTGGCCGGCACCGAGGTCAGCTTCGACTCCGCGCAGATCACCGCAGCCGCGGATCTGCTCGCCGCGGTCGCTGGTGAGGACGCCGCTGCCGCGCGCGCGGCGGTCAGCCGGCTCGTCTTCCACCCGGCCTGGCACATTGTGCGCCTGCGCGCGCTCGACGCCGCCGGCCACATCCTCGCCGACATCGGCGGCCTTTACGTGATCGCGCCGGTCTCCGGCGCTCTGCGCTTGCATGGCCGCACAGTCGGGAGCTACGTCATGTCGGTTCAGGACGACACCGGCTACACGAAGCTGGAGACACGCTTCGTCGGCAACCCGATCGGGATCTACGTCGAAGGCAAGCTCGTCGCTGAGCGCTACGCCGCCTTTCCGAGCGCGCCACCCGCCAGCGCAAACGTGACCCTTGGCGGCGTCTCCTACCGCGTGCTGAGCGAGACCTACAAGGCGTTCCCGAGCGGCACGCTGAACGCGGTGATCCTCGTCGCGCCCCCGGCGCCGTCGGCGCAGCGACAGCCGTGCAGCGAGCTGCGAGCCGGCGAGTTCGGCCGCATCGCGGAGCGCTTTGCGCGGCTGGCCATCTCGCTGGCGCAGCACTACGCCGGGTTCGCGCGGACCGTGCACACCTACACCGGAGCCGACGTCTTCGTGCGCCGCCGTGCCACGCAGCTAGCTTCCAGCGGCGGCTCCGGTCCCGCGAGGCTGCCGGCCCGCGGCACGGTCAGCTACGAGGGCCGCAGCTGGCTGGTGTTCTCGTTCGAGCCGCGTCCCTCGACGCGGGTCTACGTGCTCGTGCCGCCGGCGTAGCCGGCCGCGGCGGCTGGCTCAGTCCGGCGGTATGCGGCGTGCGGGCTCGCTCACGGCGCGGTCAGCGCCAACCGGCCCGGCGCCCGCGCCGCCGATGATCTCGGAGAGGGTGTCTACGAGGCTCGCCGGAGCCGCCATCATGCCGTCCTCGATCTCGCGCACCACGAGCCCCACGCTCTCGCACATCAGCGCGCCGGCGGCGATATCCCAGGGATGCACACCGCGCTCGAAGTAGGCGTCGTAGCGACCCATCGCCGTCCAGGCGAGGTCGAGCGAAGCCACGCCGAAGCGGCGGATGTCGCGGACCAGCGGCAGCAGCCGCGTGAGCAACCCGGCCTGTTCGGCGCGAACCTGCGACGCGTAGGCGAAGCCGGTCGCCACGAGCGCCTTGCCCAGCTCCGGCGCCGCGTCACCGCGCCAGTCGAGCTCGACTCCGTTGCGGCGCGGCAGCTCGCCGCGCACGGCGCTGAAGGTCTCGCCGGACATCGGCGCGTGGATCACCCCGGCGACGGCGCCCCGCTCGTCACAGACCGCAACGCTGACGCTCCATTGCGGCAGGCCGTAGAGGAAGTTGACGGTCCCGTCCAGCGGATCGACGACCCAGCGCAGCCCGCTCGAACCCTCCTGGTCGGCACCCTCCTCCTCGGCGAGCAACCCGTCCTGGGGCCTGCGCTTCGACAGCAGGGCTCTGATCGCGCGCTGGGATGCGAGATCGGCTTCGCTGACCGGGTCGGTGGGGGTCGTCTTGGCAGCGACGCGCGACTCGCGACCGGCCTCGAAGCGCGCGCGCAGCAGCGCACCCGCGGTCTGCGCGGCTTCGCCTGCGACATCGAGCAACTCGGCGGGGTCCACGGCACGGACTCTACGCAAGGGGACCGTCGGGACGGCGCGCCCGCGGCAGACGCTGCTCAGTACCGCCGCCGCCGGCGGCGTCGGGGCCTCGCCGCGTCGCGCGCCGGGCCGAGCAGCCGCCAGGCGTCGCGAGCGACCCGCATGGCCGAGATGAGGATCACGTACTTGGGCCAGAACGAGCCGTTCGATCCGGTGGCCGCCCAGACCGCGACGCACCCCAGATCGAAGATCACGACCGCGCCGGCGTCCTGGTAGATCCGCCTGCGCGCCAGCTCGCTCGGACCAGCGGGCACCGGCAGCGGGCGCGGGTCCGGAAGATCGGCCGCCACCCGCTCCAGCTCGGCCATGGTCCTCGACGCGTAGACGGTCTCGAGCCGCTCGCCGAACTCCTCCTCGACCAACCGCCCGGACGTGAAGTGCTCGCGCAGATCCGCCGCAACGCGCTCGCGGTCGCTGTCGGCCGCGCGCAGCTCGGGGTGCTCGGCCATCGCCGGGACATTACCCGCTGCCGCTGGGCCCACCGAGCGGGCGAGCGCTCCGCGGCCTGCCTCGGTACCGACCGGTGCGCAGCGGTGACGCCAGACCCCCGGCCACCCTCCGGGCGCGGCATATACTCCGCGCGCGTGTCCGTCCCCGACAGCTCCGTCACGATCATCGGCGCGTCGGGCGCGCTCGGCTTCGGCCTAGCGGTGCGCCTGGCCGCAGCCGGCGTCGCCGTCACGATCGGCTCGCGCGAGGCCGGCCGCGCCGAGGAGGCCGGCGCGCGGGCGCTCGCCGTCGTGCCAGACGGCCGCGTGAGCGCCATGGAGAACGCCGCGGCGGCAGCGGCCAACGAGCTGGTGGTGCTGAGTGTTCCGTTCCGCAGCCACCACGAGACGCTGACCCACATCGCCGAGGCGATGCGCGCGGGTCAGCTGCTGATCGACGCGACGGTCCCGCTGGCCGCCGCCGTCGGCGGCAAGCCGACGCGCATGCTCGGCGTCTGGCAGGGCTCCGCCGCCCAACAGGCGCAGGAGCTCGTCCCCGAAGGCGTCGGCGTCGTGGCGGCTCTGCACACGGTGAGCGCCGCGGCGCTCGAGGACCGCGCGCATCCGCTCGACGAGGACGTGCTGCTGGCCGGCGACCGTAAGGCCGACAAGGCGCGCGTTGCGGCGCTACTCGACCGCGTCGACGGCCTGCGCTGCGTCGATGCCGGGCGGCTCGAGATGGCGCGGATCACCGAGTCGCTGACGGCGCTGTTGATCTCCGTGAACGTGCGCCACAAGGCGCACGCCGGGATCCGCCTCACGGGGCTTCCCGACACGCTCTGGTGAGCGTCGTCCTGCTCTCCGGGGGCACCGGCGGGGCGAAGCTGGCCCGCGGGCTCTACGACCTGCTCGGCGACGACCTGGCGGTGATCGCCAACACCGGTGACGACGTCGAGATCCACGGCGCCTACGTCTCGCCCGATCCGGATCTCGTCAGCTATTGGCTGGCCGACCGGATCGATGAGCGTGGCTGGGGGATCGAGGGAGACAGCTTCTCGGCGATGGAGATGCTGCGCGAGCTGGGGACCGAGGTCTGGTTCGCACTCGGCGATCGCGACCTCGCGTTCTGCCTGGAGCGCAGGCGTCTGCTGGAAGGCGGACGGACGTTGAGCGAGGCGCACGCCACGCTCACCCGCGCGCTCGGCGTCGATGCGCAGGTGATTCCGATGAGCGACGACCGCGTGAGAACGACGATCCGTAGCGGCGAGCAGACCCTCTCGCTGCAGGAGTTCCTGATCGCCCACCGCGGCGCCGCAGCGATCGACGACATCCGCTTCGATGGCGCCGCGGACGCGAGCGGATCTCCCGGCGCGCTCGCCGCGCTGGCGTCCGCGCGGGCGATCATCATCGGCCCTTCGAACCCGATCATCTCGATCGGCCCGATCCTCGCGGTCGACTCGATCCGCAGCGCAATCGAAGCCTCGAACGCCCCGGTGATAGCGGTCAGCCCGATCGTCGGCGGCGAGGTGCTCAAGGGCCCGACGGCCGCCTGCATGGCCTGGGCGGGAGAGACCGCCGACGCCGCCGGCGTGGCCCGCCACTACGCCGCGCTGCTGGACGCGATCGTCGCCGACGAGCCCGTCGAGGGCATTCGCTCACTCGAGGTCGACACGCTGATGGACAGCCCGGCGGGCCGCCGGCGGCTCGCCGGGCACGCGCTCGAGCTGGCGGACGCGCTGAGCGGCTGATGCGGACGCTGGCGGTCCTTCCCGTGAAGCGCTTCGAGTTGGCCAAGACGCGCCTGGGCGAGCAGCTGGCGCCCGCGCAGCGCCGCCTGCTGGCGCAGGCGATGGTGACCGACGTGCTGGACGCATTGGTGGCAATGGGCGAGCTCGATCCGGTCGTCGTCACCAACGAGCAGGAGGTCGCCTCGCTCGCGCGCGCCCACGGCGCGACGGTTCTTGGGGACCCGGCCGAGTCCGGCCAGAGCCGGGCTGCCCTGGTCGGCATAGCCCATGCCATCCACGGCGGCTACGAGCGGGCGCTGCTGGTCCCCGGCGACTGCCCGGCGCTCGGCAGCGCGGACCTGCGAACGCTGCTCGATCGCGTGAGCGTGCCACCCGCCGTGACGATCGTCGCCGACCGCCATGGCAGCGGCACCAACGCGCTGCTGCTGACGCCGCCGGACGCGATCGAGCCGGGCTTCGGACCCGACAGCTTCGAACGCCATCGCCGGCGCGCGAGCGCAGCCGGCGCGTCTTGGCATGTCGAGGCGCTGCCGGGACTGCTGCTGGATGTGGATACCCCCGAGGATCTCGCGGCGCTGCGACTGGCGCTCGCCGGCCGAACGACGCGCACGAGCGCCGTGCTGGCAGAGCTGTGAGCGCTGCGATCTCGGCGTTCGCGCTGCGCGGCCTGCCGGAGATCGAGCAGGGCGACGACCTCGCCGCGCTGATCGCTGCAGCCGCGGGAGATCTCGGCGACGGCGACGTCGTCGTGATCGCCCACAAGGCTGTCTCCAAGGCCCAGGGTAGGGTGCGCAGGCTCGCGGAAATCGAGCCGAGCGAACGCGCGCTCGCGCTGGCAGCCGAGCACGGCAAGGACGCGCGCCACGTTCAGGCGATCCTCGACGAGTCAAGCGAGCTGCTGCGCGCCGAGCGCGGCGTGCTGATCGTCCGCACCCACCACGGATTCGTCTGCGCGAACGCCGGCGTCGACGAGTCCAACGCGCCCGCCGAGGGCACGCTCGTGCTGCTGCCGCTGGACCCAGACGGCGCCGCGCGGGAGCTGCGCGCCCGCCTGCGCGAGCTGACCGGCCGGCGCCCGGCGGTCGTGATCACCGACAGCTTCGGGCGCGCCTGGCGACTTGGGCAGCTAGACACTGCGATTGGCGTCGCCGGCCTGGCGCCGCTTGACGACTGGCGCGGGCGCCGCGACCGGCGCGGCCGCGAGCTGCACGCGAGCGTGATCGCGGTCGCCGACGCGGTCGCCGCGACCGCCGACCTTGCGCGGGCAAAGGATTCCGGCGAGCCGGTCGTCATCGTGCGCGGTCTCAGCGCACAGGTGCAGGAGCTGGACGGACCCGGCGCGGCCGCGTTGCTGCGCCCCCGCGCCGAGGACCTGTTCGGCTGATCAAGCGGTTGCCGCTGCGCCCGCGGCCGTGGTTCAGTTCGGACTCGCGGAGGCCGAGCTTCGCCGCGAAGCCGCGAGCCGCGCTCGGCGTCGGCCTTCTGCCAGTGCTCGACCGAGCGGACCTGGGGGGCGTGATCGACGCCGTCACCGAGCGCGCCGGCGAGATTCGAGACCAGGTGGTCGCGATCGGGCGCGTGGAGAGGATCTCACGGCAAAGCGAGCCGGCCCCAGACCCGTATCGTCTGCGCAATGGCGCGGATTCACGTTCTCACCGACGACCTGCTGTTCGGCTCGCGGCTGCGCGCGGACCTGGAGGCCGCCGGCCACGAGGTGACGCTCGGCCCGAGCCCGGATCGCGGCGCCGAGGCGATCGTCGCCGACCTCACCCACGACGCGGACGCCCGCATCGCCGCGCTGGCACGGCCGCGCCCACCGACGCTCGCCTTCTTCTCGCACGTCGAGACCGGCGTGCGCACCAGCGCGCTTGCGGCAGGCATCGAGCTCGTCGTCCCGCGTTCGCGCATCGCGCGCGAAGGCCCGTCGCTGCTGGCCGGGCTGCTCGCTACTGCGCGTTGATCTGGCGCATCTCGTCGCGCAGCGACTGCGGCCGGCCCCAGACGGACTCGACCGGGACGCGGCCCGAGCGCACCTCGCGCAGGGCCAGCTCGCCGTCGAGCTTCGCGTCGTCGAGCAAACCGAGCGCCATGTGCACGGCGTCGACCGACGCAGCGTGGCCGAAGCGGTGTGCGACCAGCAGCCGCCAGTGCCAGTCGTGCTTGGAATAGGGCTGCGCGTTGGCGACGACGAGGAACACCGCCGCGTCGACGTAGCGCGTCTCGTCGGCGATCCGCAGGTCCAGTTCCAGGTCGGTCCAGTCGTCCGGGAGCGAGTCGACGATCGCCTGGAAGGTGTCGGCGAGTGCCATCGGCGCAAAGCCTACCCGCGGACCCTCCCGGGTGCGGGAAAGTGGTCTTGTTATGCTCGGGAAGTGGCCCTCGCGACGGTCGATCCGCAGTACCGCGCGGCGACGGAGGGCGTGGCGCTGCTCGATCGCTCGCAGGCCGGCAAGCTGTCGCTGAGCGGCCCCGGGGCGGTCGAGTTCCTCGACTCGGTGCTCTCCAACGACATCGCGGCGCTCTCGGTGGGTGGCGGCCTGGACGCGGCGCTGCTCACGCACAACGGGCGCATGCTCGCCGAGGTTCGCGTGCTCCGTAGCGACGAGGAGCTGCTGCTCGACACCGAACGCGTCGCGCTGCAGGCGCTGTTCGACGCGCTGCACCAGTTCCGGCTCGGCTATGACGCCCAGCTGCACAAGCGCACGCTGCAATGCGGCCTGCTGTCGCTGATCGGCCCGGTCGCCGACGGCGCGCTCGCCGAACCGCCCGGCGCCGCCGAGCACGACCACCGGGCCGGCGCGCTGGCGGGCCGGCCGGTGCGCCTGATCCGCACCGGCATCGGCGTGGACGTGCTGTGCGCGAGCGAGGACACCGAGGCGGTGGCCGCCGAGCTGCTCGCCGCAGGCGCGACGAGGATCGAGGAGACGACCGCGGAGACGCTCCGCATCGAGCGCGGACGGCCTCGCTTCGGCGTCGAGATCGACGCGAGCACGATGCCGCAGGAGGCCGGCCTGCACGAGCGCGCCGTCTCCTACACCAAGGGTTGCTACATCGGCCAGGAGACGGTCGCGCGCCTGTACTGGAAGGGCCGGCCCAACCGCCACCTGCGCGGGCTGGCGCTGAGCGAGCCGGTCTCGCCCGGCGCCGCCCTGCTGCTCGGCGACCGGCCGGTGGGCACGCTCGGCTCCTTCGCCAGCTCGCCCAGGTTCGGTCCGATCGGGCTGGCGCTGGTGCGCCGCGAAGCCGAGCCCGGAGCACAGCTGACGCTCGCGGGGCACGACGTCGTGGCCACGGTCATGGCGCTGCCGTTCAGCGCGTCCGGCTAGTCGGTCCTCCCGGAGCGTCGTGCCGGAAGCGGCGAACGTTCCGAGTGGGCGCACTCGACGGGGCGTCACCGGGCTGGCCTGAGCGACGGCGATATACGATTGCCGGCGCGATGGACCTCGAACGAGCCCAACCGGCCCCGGCGGGCCTCTCCCACGGCGAGCGCCGGGCGCGCAGGCCCGTGGCGTTCAGCCGAGCTGCGGTGGCGCTCTGATGGCCGGCGTCGTTCACGTTCCCTGGTATGCGACCGGCTTCCGCGGCGACCAGCTGCAGGTCGAGCTCGAGCGCATCTCGGCCCTCTCGGTCCGCTACGGCGCGACGAGCTACGCGGTCTACCGCGGGCGCGACGACCGCTACAAGTTCCTCCAGGTCCTGGAGTTCGAAGAGCACCTCGACTGGGATCGCTTCTGGGCCGGCCCTGAGATGACCGACTTTCGCATCTACTGCCAGGGCTGGTTCCAGGTCCCCGTCGTCTATGCCTGGAACGACCTCGTCTGCCGCGGCGAGGCGGTCCGCCACGCGCCGGCGGCGGCCGTACCGGCCAACGGCCACTGACGCCGGGCGTCCGGCAGCCCCGCCGACTTCCCGCACGCCGACGCGCCGCCCGCACGTACGCCGACGCGCCGCCCGCCGGCACGCCGGCGCCGGCGCCGGCGCCGGCGCCGCGTTCACACGCCACGCCTCAGCCCTGCTCGAGCGGCGCCATCGTCAGGCCGGCGGAGCGCAGCATCTCCCAGTAGTGCTCCGCCACCTCGAGGTGGCCGCTCCAGACGATCGCGAGCCCGCCGCTGTGGATGCGGCGGGCAAAGGCGTAGCCCTGGTCGAGCGTGACCCCCGGGATCACGCGAGCGAGCGTTTTCGCGACGTGATCGAAGGTGTTGTGGTCGTCGTTGCGCACGATCACGTTCCAGCGCCCGCCGAGCGCGTCTGCTGGTCCGGCGGCGCGCGGCTGCTCGACGGTGCGGCTCATCGCACGCCCTCGCGCTTGGCCCAGTAGCGCGCCAGCCCGGCGTAGCACTGATCGAGCGGCGCGCCGAGCGAGTACGCGGCCGCCTCGCCGGCGGCGTCATCGGCGTCGATCTCCAGGCGCACGGTGGCGACGAACTGCTCGGCCGAGACCTCGCGCGCCAGCCCGGCGGAGCGCTCGAGCGCGCACTCGATGGCGTCGAGCTGGGCGGTGACGTCGTCGAAGCAGCCGAAATGCGTGATCGCGAGCCGCTGCGGATGCCACTCACGCACGCGCGCGATCGAGTCGTGCCAGAGCTCTAGGTCGATGTCCGGCGGCGGCGTGGGCGCCAGTACGTAGGGACTCGGGGCGACGCGCACACCGGCGAGGTCGCCGACGAACGCGGTTGCGCTCGACGGGTGCCAGTAGCTGAGGTGGTGCGAGGCGTGTCCCGGGGTGTAGGCGACCTCCAGGCCGTCCAGTTCCTCGCCGCCTTGCAGCACGCGGACGTTGGTCTCCGGCACCGGCAGAACCTCGCCCCATAGCCGCTCCATGTCCTCGCCGTACAGCCGCGTCGCGCTCGCGAGCAGCCTGCGCGGGTCGATCAGGTGGGGAGCGCCGCGCTCGTGCACCCAGACCTCCAGGTCGGGCCAGCGCTCGACGAGCGTGCCGGCCGCGCCGGCATGGTCGAGGTGGATGTGCGTCAGCGCGAGCACGCGCGGCGGGGTGTCACCGAGCTCCTCCAGCAGCGTCTGCACACACGACGCCGGGCCGCAGTCGATCAGCACATCGCCGAGCAGGAAGCAGCAGATCAGGCGCTCCTGCCCGAGCTGGTGGACGTCGATCGCTCGTGGCAGCGCGCGGTCCATCCGAACCGAAACCCTACCTTCCCGGCCCGCGCGGGGATCTGGGTCCGATCGCGGTGTACTTGACAGACGACATTCTGCGATATATCGTGATCGTACTATGGGTTCACCAACGAGGAGCAACCAATGACTGGAAGTTACGCTGACGGCGGATTCTGCAGCCGTCCACTCAAGCGCTATCGCAGCATGCTGCTGATGCATCGCGGCGAAGGCGGCCCCGGCGCCGGCGGGGGCTTCGGTGAGCCGGGCGGCCGCTACGGCGGGTTCGGCCCGCCCTTTGGCTTCGGCGGCCCTCGCGGCTTCCGCCGCCACGGCGGGAAGGCGCGTCGCGGCGACATCCGCACGGCGTCGCTGCTGCTGCTGGCCGAGGAGCCGCGTAACGGCTACGCGATCATGCAGGAGATCGAGCAGCGCTCGAGCGGCGTCTGGCGCCCGAGCCCCGGCTCGGTCTATCCGGCGCTGGCCCAGCTCGAAGACGAGGGACTGATCCGCTCGGAGGAGTCCGACGGCCGCAAGCAGTTCGTGATCACCGACGCCGGGCGCGAGCCGCTCGCCGCACGCCCGCAGGACGCGCCGGCACCATGGGATACGCTGGCTGACGGCGTTTCGAGCGAAGTCCAGGAGCTTTTCGGCCTGATGCGCCAGGTCGGCATGGCCGGCTTGCAGCTCGTGCAGACCGCGACCGAGAAACAACTAGCCGAGGCCAAGCAGGTGCTGACAGAGACGCGACGCGCCATTTACAAGATCCTCGCCGACGGCGACGAGGGCAAGGACGCGTGAGCGAGCACGCCCCAGGCGGCGGCTTGGTCGCTCACGCGACAGCCGCCGCCGCGGCTTCGATCTCGGTGCACGGCCTGACCAAGCGCTACGGCGAGGTCGAGGCCGTGCGCGGGATCGACTTCGAGGTGGCCCCGGGCGAGATCTTTGGCTTCCTCGGGCCAAACGGCGCCGGCAAGTCGACCACAATTGCGATGCTCTGCACGCTGGTCAAGCCGACCAGCGGCTCGGCCACCGTCGCCGGCTTCGACGTCAACCACCAGCGCGACTCGGTGCGACGCAACATCGGCCTGGTCTTCCAGGACACGACGCTCGACACATACCTGACGGCCGAGCAGAACATGCGCCTGCACGCCGAGCTCTACGGCGTCGAGCGGGAACTGGTCGAGCCGCGGATGCGCCAGGTGCTCGAGATGGTCGACCTCTGGGAACGGCGCCGGAGCGCCGTCGCCACCTTCTCGGGCGGCATGAAACGGCGGCTGGAAATCGCTCGCGGGCTGATGCACTCGCCACGGGTGCTGTTCCTCGATGAGCCGACGGTCGGTCTCGACCCGCAGACACGCAGCTCGATCTGGACCTACATACAGGAGCTGAAGGCCGCTGAGGACATCACGATCTTCCTCACCACCCACTACATGGACGAGGCGGAGTACTGCCAGCGGATCGCGATCATGGACAAGGGCGTGATCGTGGTGCTCGACACGCCGGATGCGCTGAAGGCGTCCGTCGGGCACGATCGCGTCACCCTGGAGACCGACGATGACGCCGCCGCGATCGCCGCGATCGCCGAGCGCTTCCAGATCACGGCGCACCTCTCCGAGGGCGCGGTCATCTTCGGCGTCGCCTCAGGTGAGTATTTCGTGCCGCGCCTGTTCGCAGAGCTGGACGTGCCGATCCGCTGCGTCAGCGTGTCGCGCCCCTCGCTGGACGACGTCTTCATGTCCTACACCGGCACCACGATCCGCGACGCCGAGGCGAGCGCAGGCGATCAGCGACGGGCCGCGACGGCGGCCTTCCGGCGAAGCCGCTGATGGTGGCGAGCACGGCCACGAGCGAACCGACACGCCCGGCCGCCGGCGCACCGTTGCCCGTTCCCGCGGTGCATGTTCCCGCCAGCAGCCTGCGCGGTGATCTGCGCGCGGTCAAGATCGTGTGGGAGCGCGAGCTGATCCGCTTCTCGAAGGACAAGCTGCGGATGATCACCTCGCTGGTGCAGCCGTTCCTGTTCCTGTTCGTGCTCGGCACCGGCCTGTCGCGCCTGGCGAGCGCCGGGACGCACGGCGTCGATTTGCGAACGTTCGTCTACCCCGGTGTGCTCTGCATGGCGGTGCTGTTCACGGCGATGTTCTCCGCCGCATCGCTGGTGTGGGACCGGGAGTTCGGCTTCCTGCGCGAGATGATGGTGGCGCCGGTGCGCCGCAGTTCGCTGGTGCTCGGCAAGTGCTTCGGCGGCGCGACGGTCGCCTGCTTCCAGGGGATCCTCGTGCTCTGCCTGGCGGGTCTGGTCGGCGTCCCCTACGCCCCGGTGCTGCTGCTCGAGATCTTCGTGCTGCAGCTCGTGCTGGCCTTCACGATCACGGCGTTCGGCGTGATGGTCGCCGCGCGGATCAAGCAGATCCAGTCGTTCATGGCGGTCACCCAGATGGTGATGATGCCGATGTACTTCCTTTCCGGCGCGATCTTCCCGGTCTCCGGCCTGCCGCAGTGGCTGACGATCCTCAACCGCCTCGACCCGATGACCTACGCGGTCGATCCGATGCGCCGGCTCGTTTTCAACCACCTCAACATCAGCGCTGCGGCGCGCCGGGCGCTCGATCCCGGCGTCACCTGGTGGGGCTGGCACGTCCCGACCCTGCTCGAGGCCGGCGTCGTCGCGGCGATCGGCATGATCTGCCTGGCCGTCGCGATCGTCGAGTTCAGCGGGCGCGAATAGCCGCGCCAGGAGCGCCGGCCGACGCGGTGTAACGCGTTGGCGCTCTCGCGAGCCTACCCCACATGGACCGGACCGCCGTGATCGGCCCCACGTTGAGGGGCCCGCCACGCGATGCGTAAGAATTACGCTGGCGCATGCTCCTGCTGATGCTCTTCGCACTGGTCGTCGGGGCCGGCACCGCCGTGTCCCCGTGCGTGCTGCCCGTACTGCCCGCGATGCTCTCCGCAAGCGGATCGGGCGGTCGCCGGCGTCCGCTGGGCATCGTGCTCGGACTGACGAGCACGTTCGCGATCACGATCATCGGCATCGCCAAGGTCGTCGGCAACGTCGGCCTCGGCGCCGACCCGTTGCGCGACGTTGCGATCGCGGTGCTGATCCTGTTCGGACTGGCACTCCTGATCCCCCAGCTCGGGGAGCGCCTGGAACGCCCGCTCGCGGCGTTATCGCGGCTTGGTCCACGCACGAAGGGCGACGGCTTCGCCTCGGGCCTGCTCGTCGGCGCCGCACTCGGGTTCGTCTACACCCCGTGCGCCGGGCCGATCCTCGCGGCCGTGATCTCGGTCAGCGCCGCAAGCGGGCGCGCGGTGGCGGTCGGGCTCGCCTACGCGGTCGGGACCGGCCTGATGCTGCTCGCGCTCGCCCTCGGCGGTCGGCGGGTGCTCGACCGGCTGCGCGGTTCCGGGCGCGCGGCGATCGTCCAGCGCTCGCTCGGGGTCGTGATGGTGCTCACGGCGATCGTGCTCGCGACGATGCTCGACGTCAAGCTCAACCAGTGGATCGCGCAGAACATCCCAAACGTCAACATCACCGCATTCGTCGACAACTCCTCGACGGTGTCCAGGCGGCTCGCCGGCGTGCGAACCCACAAGGTGAAGTTCGCGCCGGTCACGCAGGCCGCCGGGCTGCCGGGCGTCACGACCCCGGCCCTGCCCGACGGCGGCCCCGCTCCCCAGTTCGTCGGCACACAGGACTGGTTCAACACACCGGGCGACCGGCCGCTCACGCTCACCGGCCTGCACGGTCGCGTCGTGCTGATCGACTTCTGGACCTATACGTGCATCAACTGCATTCGCACGCTTCCCTATCTGGAGGCCTGGGACGCCCGCTACCGCAGCAAGGGACTGACGATCATCGGCGTCGAGGCGCCCGAATTCCCGTTCGAGAAGGACGCCGGCAACGTCGCCAACGCGATCAGGCAGTTCGGCATCCGCTACCCGGTCGTCCAGGACAACAACCTCGACACCTGGAACGCCTGGGGGAACGAATACTGGCCGGCCGACTACCTGATCGACAAGACCGGGCGAATTCGCTACGCGACCTTCGGCGAGGGCGACTACACCAGAACCGAGGCGGCGATCCGCGCGCTGCTCGCGCAGGCCGGCGCGAAGGACCTCGGCGCGGGCGCCCGGACCCATGACGTGATCGTCCCGTCGAGCTCGACGACCCCGGAGACCTATCTCGGCACCGCGCGGGCGGCCGGCTGGATCGAAAACGAGCCCTACTCCGGTACCCACACCTACACCGCGCCGAGCTACACGATGGCCGTCAACGACTTCGCCTACGGCGGGATCTGGACGATCGCCAGCCAACGGGCGCTGGCCGGCACGGGCGCGACGATCGACGCCGACATCCAGGCCAAGAACGTCTACATCGTGCTCTCTCCCCCGGCCCACACCGCCGGCGCCGTCGCCGTCTTCATCGACGGGCGCTACTCGACCACGCTGAAGGTCACCCAGCAGCGCCTCTACCACCTCGCCCACTTCGCGACCGACTCGCGCCACTCGATTCACCTGCAGTTCGACGCCGGGACGAGCGGCTATTCGTTCACCTTCGGCTGAGCGGCGGCCGCGGCGACCATCGCGCGCGCCACGCAGCGAAGCTCCTGCTCGGTCGTGACGTAGGGCGGCATCGCATAGACGAGGTTGCCGAAGGGCCGCAGCCAGACGCCCTGCTCGAGCGCGGCGGCGGTTGCCGCGGCCAGCTCCACCGGCTGCTCGGTCTCGATCACGGCGATCGCGCCCAGCGTGCGAACCTCGCGCACGCCGGGGAGCTCCGCTGCCGCCGCCAGCTCCTCGCGCATCACGCCTTCGATCCGCGCGACCTGCTCGCGCCACTCGCCGCCGGCCAGCAGCTCGAGGCTGGCCAGCGCAACCGCGCACGCCAGCGGGTTGGCCATGTAGGTCGGCCCGTGCATCAGTGGGCCGTCGATCCGCGCCGCGACGGCGCCGCTGCAGAGCGTCGCCGCAAGCGTCAGGTAGCCGCCCGTAAGCGCCTTGCCGACGCACATCACGTCGGGCGCGACGCCGGCGCGGTCGGCGGCGAAGAGGGTGCCGGAGCGCCCGAACCCGGTCGCGATCTCGTCGAAGATCAGCAGCACGCCGTGGGCGTCGCAGAGCTCGCGCAGCAGCCGCAGGTAAGCCGGCGAGTAGAACCACATGCCGCCCGCGCCCTGCACGAGAGGCTCGACGATCGCGGCGGCAAGCTCGCCGCCGTGGCGCGCGAAGAGCTCGCGCAGCTGCGCCGCGTAGCGCTCGTCGACGGCGGCGTCGACGCCGCCGGGCGGGCGCGGCGCGAAAAGGTGCCCGGGCAGCACCGAGGCGAACAGGTGGTGCATGCCGTCTAGCGGGTCGCACACCGACATCGCGCCGAAGGTGTCGCCGTGGTAGCCGCCATGCAGCGCGAGCAACCGGGTGCGGCTGTGTCCGGCGGCCTGCAGGCACATCTTGATCGCCACCTCGACGGCGACCGAGCCCGAGTCCGCGAAGAAGACGTGCTCGAGCGGCGCCGGCGTCAACGCGACCAGGGCATGCGCCAGCTCGATCGCCGGCGCGTGCGTGAGGCCGCCGAACATGACGTGCGACATCCGCTCGAGTTGGGCGCGTGCGGCCGCGTCGAGCGCCGGGTGGCGGTAGCCGTGGATCGCGCACCACCACGAGGACATGCCGTCGATCAGCTCACGGCCATCGGCGAGTTGCAGGCGCACGCCGCGCGCGGAGGCGACGAGCAGCGGCTCGGCGACGCCGGGCATCGGCCCGTAGGGATGCCAGACGTGCACACGATCGAGTGCCAGCAGCGCGGAGTCGCGTCCGGGGTCGCCCACCGCCGCAGCATAGAATCTGAGCGATGAGCGAAGATCCGCGAAACTGGCTGCGCTGCTATCGCTGCTGGTCCAGCGACCTCGAGGTGCAGGTCCACTACGAGGGCATCCACAAGATCGACCCGGTCACCGGCGAGCGGGCAGAGGTGGTGGACGAGATCCAGGAGGCGGTCGTTCAATGCCTGGACTGCATGCACGACCAGCCGCACCTCGGGTTCGTCGACGGACGCGTCGAGCCGATCGAGGATCGCTGGGAGCGCATGGTCACCGGCACGCCGTGGGTCGCATCGTGCACCGTGACGGTCGATGCCGACGACGTCGAGAGCTGCTCGGGCCCGGAGGCCGGCGACGCGCTCTCCTACGCCGCCTTCGGCGACCACGGCGTGCGCGAGTTCTTCACGCACGTGCGCTTCCACAAGCACGACGATGACCGCCGAATCACCGTGCACCTGCTGGTCGAGCTGTACGCGCGCTCACTCGACGAGGCCACCGAGGTGCTCGAGAGCGCGGCTCGTGGCGATCTGCAGGTCACCTCGCTAGCCGAGGAGTCCCGCCCGCCGGCCTCGACCGGCGAACGGCACTGAACGGCTCCCAGCGGTGGAGGACCTCGTCAACCTGGAGTCGAAGCTGACGCTGCTGGCGGCGCCCTACAGCCCCGGGATCGTGGGCTACCTGAACGACTACAAGATCTTGGTCGTCAAGGTCCGCGGCGAGTTCGTCTGGCACAAGCACGAGGACACCGACGACTTCTTCCTCGTCCTGCGCGGCCGGCTGACGATCCAGCTGCGCGACCGTGACGTCGTGCTGAACGAAGGCGAGCTGTTCGTCGTGCCGCGCGGCGTGGAGCACTGTCCGAAGGCCGACGAGGAAACGCACGTGCTGCTGATCGAGCCGCGGGGCACGCTGAATACCGGCGACGCCGGCGGGCAGCTGACCGTGGCCGAGCGCGAGATATAGCTCGGGCGCAGCGAAGGTCGACGGTGCGGGCGGGGCCGGCAGGCCCAGGCCCGCCATCAAGAATTGAGCCGGTCCTCGAGCGCGTCGAGCTGGCCGAGCAGCTCGGGCGGCAGCTGCTCGCCGAAGATCGCGAGGTGCTCGCGGATCAAGGGCAGCTCTGCGCGCCATTCGGCGGGGTCGACGCGCAGCAGCTCGTCGATGTCCTCGGGCGCGATCTCGACGCCCTGCAGGTGCAGCGAGCCGACTGCGGGGACGCGGCCGATCGGGGTGTCGATCGCGTACGCGCTGCCCTCGCAGCGGCGGAAGACCCACTCCAGCACGCGGCTGTTGTCGCCGAAGCCAGGCCACAGGAAACGGCCGTCGGCCGCCTTGCGGAACCAGTTGACGTAGAAGATCCGCGGCAGCTTCTCGGCGTCGTGGTTGCGTCCGAGCGAGAGCCAGTAGGCGAGGTAGTCGCCCATGTTGTAGCCGCAGAACGGGAGCATNNGTAGCCGCAGAACGGGAGCATCGCGAACGGGTCGCGGCGCAGCTTGCCGACGGCGCCCGTCGCCGCGGCGGTCGTCTCGGATGCCATCGTCGCGCCAAGGAAGACGCCGTGCTCCCAGTCGAACGCCTCGTGCACGAGCGGCACGACGCTCGAACGGCGTCCGCCGAACAGGAAGGCGTCGATCGGCACCCCCGCCGGGTCCTCCCACTCCGGCGCCATCGCCGGACCCTGGGAGGCCGCGACACAGAAACGCGCGTTGGGGTGAGCGGCGTGCGTGCCCGACTGCGGCGTCCAGTCGTTGCCGCGCCAGTCGCTCAGATGCGCGGGCGCGGTGTCGGTCATCCCCTCCCACCACACATCTCCGTCCTCGGTCGCGGCGCAGTTGGTGAACACGGTGTTGGAGGCCACCATCTTCATCGCGTTCGGATTGGTGGCCTCGCCGGTGCCCGGCGCGACGCCGAAGAA
>PMKB01000142.1 GCA_003157595.1 Solirubrobacterales bacterium | reverse complement strand
CTGGATCTGCGACAAGGGCCGCTTCGCCTACCAGGCCGTGCACGTCGACGAGCGCATCACCGCGCCGATGATCCGCGACGGCGGTGAGCTGCGCGAGGTCAGCTGGGAGCGGGCGCTGAGCGAGGCGAGCTCGGCGCTGCGCCGAGCGGGGGCTCGCACCGCCGCGCTGGCCGGCGCCGGCGCGAGCAACGAGGAGGGACTGCTGCTCGGTCGCCTGCTGCGCGACGCGCTCGGCTCGCCGCACCTGGACTCGCGCCCGACCGGCGCCGTCCCGCTTGACGACTGGCGCGCGCTGAGCGCTCCGGCTCTCAGCGCCACCGTCGCCGACCTCGAGTTCGCCCACGCGGTGCTCGTGCTCGACTGCGAGCCGGTTGACGACGCGCCGATCCTCGAGCTGCGAATCCGCAAGGGCGTGCGCCGCCGTCACGTCAAGCTGGCGGTCGCGACCGCCCGCCCAAGCGCGCTTGATCCGAGCGGGCGCCACCTGCGCTTCGCGCCCGGGCGCGGCGCCGAGCTGGCCTCCGCGCTCGCTGCGGCGCTCAGGGGCGAGGACGCCCAGGAGGCGGCGCAGGCCGCCGGCACGACCGCCGAGGAGGTGGCGGCGCTGGCCTCAATGCTGCGCGAGGCCGGCGAGGAGGTCGTCGTCCTCTACGGCGAGCGTCTGCTGGACGACGCCGGCGGCCAGGCGCTGCTGGAGCTCGCCGACGCACTCGCGCTCGCCACGCACGGCGGCGCCGGACTGATCGGCATCCCTGACGCCGCCAACGGGCGCGGCCTGCGCGAGGCCGGCGTCCTGCCCAACGGCGGGCCCGGCCTGTGCGAGGCACCGCTCGAGAGCGGCCGCGACACGCCCGCGATCGCCGAGGGCCTGCGCAACGGCGAGCTCGTCGCGCTCTACCTGCTCTCGGTCGACCCGCTGCGCGAGCTGCCCGACCGCGCCGGCTGGGACACGGCGCTCGAGCACGCGAGCACCGTGATCGCCCACACGGCCTTCCTCACCGACGGCATCCGCGAGCACGCGACGGTCGTGTTCCCGGCCGAGGCGGCAGCCGAGAAGGAAGGAACCGTCACCCATCCCGACGGCCGCGTGCAGCGGCTGCGCCCGGCGATCGCCCGCCAGGGCGCCGTGCGCGCGGAGTGGTCGATCCTCGCCGAGCTTGCCGCCCGGCTCGGCGCGCCGGCGGACGTTCTCAGCGGGGCCGCGGCGAGCGCCCTGCTGTTCGAGGCGGTCCCGATGTACGCGGGCCTGACGCTCGAGGAGCTCGGCGGCGGCGGCGTGCGCTGGCCGCAGCGCGAGCAGGCCGGCGCCCTGCCGGCCCCCTCCGCCGTCAAGCCGGCGGCGCCGCGCAAGCCGCGAGCGCTCGCGAAGGCGCGTGGCGGCAAGCTCATCTCCGGTTCATATCGCTCGATCTGGGCGGGGCCCGAGGTCGCCGCTTCGCCGGCGCTCGCGTTCCTCCACCCACACCAGCGTGTCGAGATCTCGCCCGCCGACGCGCGCCGGCTCGGTCTTGCCGACGGTGTCGAGATGGCGGTCGCCGACGCGACGGGGACCCAGATCCGCGCGCGGGTCACGGTGCGCGACGCCATCCCGGCCGGCAGCGCGTTCCTGCAGCGCGCGATCGCCACCGACTCCGCGGAGCGCCTGCGGGGCGAGACGATCGAGATCGTCGCGATCGCGGACCCCCCGGCCGCGCCGCCGGACGCGGACCCCGCGGTCGCCGCGGACTCCGATTCCGTCGCGGAGGCCGTCGCATGAGCCGGCCCCCCGGGCCGGCGGGCGAGCCGGCTGACCTCTGGCAGGCCCCCGCATGATCCTCGCGCTCGACAGCTACTTCGAGCCGTGGTGGATCCAGATCATCAAGTCGCTGCTGATCTTCGGCGTGGCGCTCGGGATCCTGCCGCTGATCATCGTCTACGAGCGCAAGCTGCTCGGCCGCTTCCAGGGCCGCTACGGGCCAAACCGCGTCGGCCCGTTCGGGCTGCTGCAGCCGCTCGCCGAGATCGTCAAGTTCGCGACCAAGGAGGACTCGCGGCCGGTCACCTCGATCGGGCCGCTGTATCTGGCCGCTCCGGTGATCTCGATCCTCACCGCGGTGGCCGCCTTCGCGCTCGTGCCGTTCGGGGATGTGACCAACGTCTTCGGCACGCGCGTGGGGCTCTACGGCATCGACCCTTCGATCGGCCCACTCTACGTTTTCGCCTTCGGCGCGATCGCCTTCTACGGGCTGATGCTCGGCGGCTGGGCGTCGGGCTCCAAGTACTCCTTCCTCGGCGCGATGCGCGCCGCCGCCCAGCTGATCTCCTACGAGGTCTCGCAGGGGCTGGCGCTGGTCGGCGTGATCATCACCGCCGGCAGCCTCTCGCTGACCGCGATCGTCCACGCCCAGGGCGGCATGTGGTACTTCATCCCCCAGTGCGTCGGCTTCCTCGTGTTCACGATCGCGAGCTTCGCCGAGACCAACCGCTCGCCGTTCGATCTCATCGAGGCCGACGCGGAGCTCGTCGCCGGCTACTTCACCGAATACGGCGGCACACGCATGGTCGCCTTCCTGTTCGCCGAGTACCTGAACATGATGGTCGTCTCCGGCATCGCGGTGACGCTCTTCCTCGGCGGCTGGCTCTTGCCGTTCGGGATCCACCCGCCGACCTGGGTCGATCCCTTCGTCGTGCTCGCCAAGATGATGGTCTTCATCAGCTTCTTCATCTGGATCCGCGCGACGCTCCCCCGGCTGCGCTACGACCAGCTGATGAGCTTCGGCTGGAAGATCCTGCTGCCGCTCGCGATGGCCAACACGCTCGTGACCGCGATCATCGTCGTGGCGGTGCACAAATGACCTGGTCCCCCGGCGAGGATCAGATCACGGTGCAGCGGGCGCCGGAGCCCGGCGCGGCCGGCGGCACCTACCGCGCCTTCGGCGAGACGCTTCGCGGTCTGAAGACGACCTTGGCCCGCGTCGTCGAGGGCGTCCACACGATCCAGTACCCGGAGGAGAAGGTGCCGGTCTACCCGCGCTTTCGCGGCCGCCACAAGCTGCACCGCTTCGAGGACACGGGGCTCGAGAAGTGTGTCGGCTGCTCGCTGTGCGCCGCCGCCTGCCCGTCTGACTGCATCCGCGTGGTCGCCGCAGAGAACACGCCGCAGGAGCGCGTCTCGGCCGGTGAGCGCTACGCCGCGGTCTATGAGATCAACATCAGCCGCTGCATCTTCTGCGGCTACTGCGAGGTCGCCTGCCCGTTCGACGCGATCACGATGGGGCACGACTTCGAGATGTCGGACTACAACCGCTCGGACCTGATCTTCACCAAGGAGATGCTGCTCGCCGAGCCGATCGAGGCGACGCCGCTGCGGACCGAGGGCGAGTGAGCTGAGCTGAGCTGAGCTGATGTCAACCGTCATCTTCTTCATCGCCGCGATCGGCGCGATCACCGGAGCGATCGGCGTGATCGTGCTGGCGAACCCCTTCTACAGCGTGCTGGCGCTGGTCGGGCACCTGATCTCGCTGGCCGCGCTGTTCCTGCTGCTGCGGGCCGAGTTCGTCGCCGCCGCGCAGGTCATCGTGTACGCCGGCGCCGTGATGGTGCTGTACGTGTTCGTCGTCTCCTACGTCGGCAACGACGCCTCGCCGGTGGGCCAGGGCCCGAGCCGCGCCGCGACGCTCGGCGCGTTCGCCTGCGGCATCGCGCTGGTGGTCGAGCTGTTCATCGCCGTGCTGGGCTCGGGCCTGCAGGCGATCGGGACCGACGGCGCGCCCTACGCGGTCGGCTTCGGCACGCCCGAGGCGATCGGCAAGCTGCTGTTGACGCGATTCCTGGCGCCGTTCGAGATCGCCTCCTACCTGCTGCTGGTCGCGGCGGTCGGGGCGGTCACGCTCGCACGGCGCCGTCACGGCCTCGACGAGGGCGTCGAGGGCGATCCGCCGACGGTCAGCGTGATGGACCTGCTGCGGCCGCGTCCGGTCGGCACCGGCACGATGGCCGAGGCCGGCGGGCGCGTGGAGGTCGGCGAGCCATGAGCATCGGCTGGTATCTGGCGGTCAGTGCGCTGATCTTCGCGATCGGCGCCGGCGGCGTGCTGGTGCGTCGCAACCCGCTCGTGATCCTGCTCTGCCTCGAGCTGATGCTGAACGCCGCGAACCTCGCGCTGATCGGCTTCTCGCGCATGTGGGGCAACGGCGACGGCCAGGTCTTCGCGCTGATCGTGATGGTTGTCGCGGCCTGCGAGGTCACGGTCGGGCTCGGCCTGATCGTCGCGATGCATCGCCGGCGGCTACCGATCGACGTCGACGCGATGCGGGAGCTGCAGGGATGAGCGCGACGACCGCGGCATGGCTGGTGCTCGCTGCACCGCTGGCCGGCACGATCATCACCGGCGCGCTGTTCAACCGGCTGCCCGGCCGCGCGGCGGGCTGGGTCGGCACCGCCGCGATTGCGATCTCCTTCGTCTTCGCGCTGATCACGCTGGCGAAGCTCCAGCAGCAGGCGCCCGGCCAGCGCGAGCTGACCTCGACGCTGTGGACGATCGCCGGCACCACCGGCGTCGACGCCCGCGCGACGATTCTCGTGGACCCGCTGTCGGTGCTGATGATCTGCGTCGTCGCCGGCGTCTCGACGCTGATCCACCTCTACTCCGTCAGCTACCTGCACGGCGACCGCGGCTACTCGCGCTTCTTCGCCTACCTCAACTTCTTCGTCTTCTCGATGCTGCTGCTGGTCCTGGCGGGGAACTTCCTGTTGCTGATCGTCGGCTGGGCGTTCGTCGGCGCCGCCTCCTACATGCTGATCAGCTTCTGGTACCGGCGCACGACGGCCACCGCCGCCGGCCTCAAGGCGTTCGTGATCAACGTGCTCGGCGACATCGGCCTGGTCCTCGGCACCTTCTTCATCTTCCGCCACACCCACACCTTCGACCTGGTCGCCAGCTTCCACGCGGCGCCGCACGTGTTCGCCTCCGGCAACGGCGATCTGACCGCGGGCTGCCTGCTGCTGTTGGTCGGTGCGCTCGCCAAGTCAGCCCAGATCCCGCTGCACACCTGGCTCGCGGACGCGATGGAGGGCCCGACCCCGGTCAGCGCGCTGATCCATGCAGCCACGATGGTCACCGCTGGGGTGTACCTGATCGCCCGCATGCACCCGCTGTTCCAGCTCGCCCCGGCAGCCGGCGACGTGGGCGCGATCATCGGCGCGCTGACGCTGCTGATCGCCGGCACGATCGGCCTGGCCGCAACCGACCTCAAACGCGTCATCGCCTATTCGACGATGTCACAGATCGGCTACATGATCATGGGCGTCTCGGTCGGCGCCTACACCGCCGGGCTCTTCCACCTGATGACGCACGCCTTCTTCAAGGCGCTGCTCTTCATGGCGGCCGGCTCGCTGATCTCGGCGATGGGCGGCAGCCAGTCGCTCAATCGAATGTCCGGACTGCGGCGGGCGCTGCCGTTCACCTTCGGCTGCTTCCTGATCGGCGGGCTCGCGCTGAGCGGGGTGCCGCCGTTCAGCGGCTTCTTCTCGAAGGACTCGATCCTGCTGTTCGTCGCCGGCCGCGGCGGCTGGCACTGGGCGCTGTATGTCGCCGGCTACCTCGGCGCGTTCCTGACGGGTCTCTACACCTTCCGCATGATCTTCCGCGCGTTCCTCGGCGACCCCTGCCCGGAAGCCGCCGAGCTGATCGAGCACGGTCACCTGTTCCACCCCGCGGTGCCGACCAACCCGGCCAACGGCGAGGTCGAGGACACCGACGTCGGCTTCCCCGGGCCCGACCACGTGATCGCCGAGCGGGCGATCCCGATGCGGGCGGCGATGGGCCTCTTGGCGGTGCTCGCGATCGTCGGCGGCATCGTCTCGATCCCCAACACCACGAGTTGGCTCGAGAACTTCCTCGCCCCGACCTTCGCCGACTCGACGATCGTCAGCCACCCCTCCAACGGCCTGCTCTACTTCGGCCTGATCCTCGGCGCGGCGATCTCGCTGGCGAGCATCGCCACCGCCTACGTGGTCTGGGTGGCGAAGCCGGCGCTGGCCCCGGCGGTCGCCGTCCGGTTGCGCCCGCTCACCACGCTGTTTGAAAACAAGTGGTACTTCGATGAGCTGATCGACGCCGTGGTCGTGCGCCCCGGCGCCTGGTTCGGCCGCTTTGCACAGAACACCTTCGAGCGGGTCTTCGTCAACGGCCTGCTGATCGGCGCCAGCACCGGGCTCGTACGCGCCTGCTCCGCGCTGGTGCGGGGAATGCAGAGCGGCATTCTGCGCGTCTATGCCGGCCTGATGCTCGTCGGCATCGCCGGCGTCGGCCTCTACTTCCTGCTGCAGAGTTGATGCGCTGATGCTCTCTCTGGTGATCTGGATTCCCGCGGCGAGCGCGCTGATCGGCGCAACCGCCGGTGGGCGGCGCACCCCGGGCGCGCTGGCGCTGCTCGGCTCGCTTGCCTCGCTCGGCCTGGCGATCGCGCTGATCGCCGGCTGGAGCGGGCAGCTCGGGCAGCTCACGCATGTGACCGACGTCGTCTGGATCCGCTCGCTCGGGATCCACTACAAGCTCGGCTTGGACGGGCTCAACCTCTTCCTCGTCGCGCTGACGACGTTCGTCTTCTCGCTCGCGCTGATCGCCGCCAACCTGCGGGAATGGCCGCGCACGGAGCTCTTCTACCTGCTGCTCGGCATCGCCCAGAGCGCGGTGCTCGGCGCCTTCCTCGCTCAGGACCTCGCGCTGTTCGTCGGCTTCTTCGACCTGATGCTG
>PMKB01000322.1 GCA_003157595.1 Solirubrobacterales bacterium | reverse complement strand
ATGAACTCGTGCGCGCCGACCGCCCGCGCGGCCGCCTCGACCTCGCCGTCACTGGCTTGCGGCCGCCCGTAGGCGATGTTCGACGCGACCGTTCCGGAGAACAGGAACGCCTCCTGCGGGACGTATCCGAGCTGGGCGCGAAACGCGTGCAGCTCGAGCAGTCGCAGATCGACGCCGTCGATGAGAACGGAGCCCTGATCGGGGNNNGCTGCGCTCCGGCGCACCCGGTGTGCCGGAGCGCCGGGCCGGCGCGGTCGGGTAGGCGAAGCGCACGCCAACGAGTGAGATCTCGCCGCGCAGGAGCCCCGGCTGCCGTGGGTGATCGGCCTGTGGCGTCAGTGACTCGAGCGCCATCAGCTCCGCGATCCGACCGACCGAAACGCGTGTCTGCTGCCAGGAGTCAAAGACCTGCGAGAGCTGCTGGATCGGCGAGAAGAACAGGTCGACGTAGAGGATGAAGGCGATCAGCGCGCCCGACTGCAGGCTCCCCGAGGCCACGAGACCCGCCCCGACGCCGAGCACGATCGCATCGGCGGCTCCGGCGAGGAACTGCACGAACGGGAAGTAGACGGCGACCAGGCGCTGCGCCGCGACGCGCGACTCGAGGTAGTCGCCGCCGAGCCGGTGAAAACGCTCGATCGTCGCCTCCTCGTGGACGAAAGCCTGCGACTCGCGCACGCCCGACAGGCTCTCCTGGAAGTCGGCGTTGACGATCGCGATGCGCTCGCGGGCCGTCTCGTACAGGCGTGCGGCGCGACGGCGGAAGACCGTCGTCGCGGCGGCTAGCGGAACGGCGATCGAGAGGGTGTACAGGCCGAGCTCGGCGTTTAGCACGATCAGCGCGAGGCCGACACCGACAAAGGTGACGACGGCCACGAGCGCCTGCAGCACGCCGCTCTCGATCAGGGACTCGAATTGGTCGACGTCCGTCGTCATGCGGGTCATGATCCGCCCGGCCATCTCGCGCTCGTAGTAGTCGAGCGAGAGGCGCTGGAGCTGCGCCCAGACGCGGATCCGCAGCGACAGCATGACCCGCTCGGCGGCGCCGCCGGTGACGAACGTCTCGGCGATCCCGTCGAAGAGATCGGCGAGCGTGATCACGAGAAAGATTGCCGACGCAGCGAACAACACCGTGCGCGAATGCGCCGCCACGCCGCCGTCGATGCCGGTCTTGACGAGGAACGGGCCGGCCAGCGACGCCACTGCGTCGAACACGACGAGCACGAGCCCAACCGCCAGCGGGCGGCGGAACTCGCTCAGCAGATGCCACAGGCCGAACGAGCGATCCTGAGCAGATTCGCGCTCGAGGTCGATTTTCGCGAGGTCGCGCACCGGACGCAGCGCGGCGACGCGCGCGAGCAGCTCGGGCGTCGGAGCGAGGCTCAGGCGCCAGCCGCCGCCCCCGCTGCGGCCCAGCCCGGGGCCGATGCTCGGCGCCCCCAGCGCGGGCGTCGCGCCGGAGCTGACACGCTCCCCTGCCTGCCCGCCGACCCACGCCGAAGCCGTCACCGTCGCGGCGCGCTCCACCGAGATCGCCGCGAGCGTCTCGATCCGGTCGTCGATGGCAGCGGCCTCGTCCTCCTCGAGCCCGGACAGAAGCGTTCGATACAGCGCGCTGCGCTCCGCAAGCTCGGCATGGCTCCCCTGATCGGCGACGCGCCCGTGGTCCAGCACGACGATCCGGTCGGCGAGATGCAGCGTCGAGCGGCGGTGAGCGACCAGCAGCGTCGTGCGGCCGGCCATCACGCCGCGCAGCGCATCGTGGATCGACTCCTCGATCCTTGCGTCGACGGCGCTGGTCGCATCGTCGAGGACGAGCACGCGGGGATCGGAGAGGATCGCGCGGGCCAGCGCCAGGCGCTGGCGCTGGCCGCCGGAGAGTGTCAGCCCGCGCTCCCCCACGACGGTGTCGTAGCCCAGCGGCAGCCGCCGGATGAACTCGTCCGCCTGCGCTGCTTGCGCGGCGGCCGCCACCGCCTCGTCGCCGGCATCGGGGTGGCCGTAGGCGATGTTGGCGCGCACCGTGTCCGAGAACAGGAAGCTGTCCTCGAAGACGATGCCGATCTGGCTGCGCAGCGATCGAAGCGTGACCTCGCGCACGTCGCGGCCGTCCACCAGCACGGCACCCTGGTCGGGGTCGTGGAAGCGCGAGACGAGCAGCGCCGCCGTCGATTTCCCGCTGCCGCTCGGCCCGACCAGTGCGACGCGTTCGCCGGCAGCGACCTGCAGGTCGAGCCCGCGCAGCACCGGGGCGCCGTCCCCGTAGTGCAGATGCACGTCGCGCAGCTCGATCTCGCCGCGCAGCGTTGACAACTCAAGCGCGCCCGGGGCGTCTGCGATCGCCGGATTCAGATCGAGCAGCTGGAAGATCCGCTCGACGCCCGCGCGAGCCTGCTGCGCGATCGTCAGCAGACCCGCGATCTGGCGGGCCGGTGCGGCGAACTGGGCAACGTAGGCCGAGAAGGCGAGAAAGGTCCCGAGCGTGATCTGGTGGCGCAGCGCGAGCCAGCCGCCGAACGCGAGGATCGCGACCTGTCCGATCGTTGGGATCGACGACAGGAGCGGCTGGTAGCGCGACTGCAGGCGCACCGCGCGCATGCGCGAGCCGTAGAGCTTCTGCGCTCCGTCAACCACACGGTCAAGCTCCCGGCGCTCCTGCCCGAAGGCCTTTACCACGCGCACGCCGCCGACGTCCTCGTCGACGATCTGGGCGATGTCGCCCTCGCGCTGCTGGCCGTCCCAGGTTGCGGGGAAGACCCGCCAGCGCATCCGGTAGGAGATCACGAACAGCGCCGGGACCACGAGCACGCTCACCAGCGCCAAGAGCGGCGCGAGATAGAACATCACGGCGAGCGAGAGGACGACCATCAGCAGATTGCCGCTGACGATCGGGAAGAACGAGAGCAGCCCTTGGATCAGGGTCGAGTCCGAGTTCGCCCGCGCGACGAGCTGGCCGGTGGGCATGCGATCGAGGTTGGCGAAGTCCATCGACTGCAGGTGGTCGTGCATCGCGTTGCGCAGGTCGTACTGGACTGCGAGCGCGACCCGGCCGCCGCGATAGCGGCGAACGTAGGAGAAGCCGAAGGTGGCCGCGGCGAGCCCGAGCAGCGCCAACAGCCACGGCCACAGCGCCGAAGTGTGGCGAACGATCACCCCGTCGACGATCTGGCGCTCGAGAAGCGGCACGACGACCTGGCAGAGGCTGCCCGCGACAGCGGCAGCGAGTGTGATCTGAAGGTCGCGACGGTGCGCGGCCGTGAGGCCCCACAGGCGGCGAATCCAGCCCGGCGTCCTTCCGTCGCTCGCGCCGCCCGAGCGCTTGCCGGCAAGGCGAGGCAGCCGGCGCTTCACGGTCCGCCCTCCCGCTCACCTGCCGTGCGCTCGGCGCGCGTCTCGTCGATCGCGGCTCCGAGCCAGACCAGCGATTGCACCAGGCGTGCGCCGTCGGGCGTGCGCGCACACAGATCGTCGATCCGGCGGATCATCTCCGCCTCGACCCGAGCCAGCAGGTGCTCCCCCCCAGCGGTCAGGCGCAACGCGGCGGCACGCTGGTCGGCGGCCACGTCCAGGCGTTCGAGCAGGCCGCGCTGGCAGAGCGCGTCAACTGCGGCGCTGATCGTTGGCTTGCCGACCGCCAGACGGCGAGCGACTCCGGAGGCGCGCTCGTCGCCGGACGCGACGGCAGCCAGCACGCGGTAGTGCGCGAGGCTCAGCTCGGGTGAGGAGCGTTCGAGCATGCGCGAGGCGCGTGCGAGCGCACGCACCGCCTCGACGCGCTGCGTGTGTTCGTCCTGGCCGCGATCACCGGTTGCGTCCACACGTCGAGTCTAGCGAGATGGTTCGGAAACCGAACTAAACGCGACACGGCCGATGCCCGGGGCGGGATTCGAACCCGCACGCCCTCACGGGCAGCAGTTTTTAAGACCGCCGGCTGTACCGCTTCGCCAACCCGGGCCGGACGGCCATCGTAGCCGGTGTACCCGCGATGTTGAGCGGGTATGAAGCAAGCGCCGATGCACAACACGGCCGCAACTCGCCGCGAGCTACCGTGTCTCTAGGTTTGAACCGGATCTGACCACCGTGGAGGGCTACACACTCAGACAGCAGCCGCTGGCCGCCCTGCGCGGTCCGTCGCCCCTGCTCCGGCTCGCGAGCGACGAGCGCCTGATCGAGTTGACCCGCAAAGGCCAGCAGGCGGCGTTCGAAGTCCTCGTATCCCGCTACCACGCGCGGCTGCTCGCGTTCTGCCGCCACATGCTCCACTCGCGCGAGGATGCCGAGGACGTCCTGCAGGAGGTCTTCGCCGCCGCCTTCAACGCGATCATGGCCGACTCGCGTGAGATCAATGCGCGACCGTGGCTGTATCGCATCGCGCGCAACCGCTCGCTCAACCATCTGCGGCGCAACACCGCGATCGGGGTCGACTCGATGGACGCGCACTTCGCCGACGCGGGCCAGTCGACGAGCGAGAAGGTGCACAAACGCGAGGAGTTCCGCCTGCTGCTCGAGGACATCGGGCATCTGCCGGAGACGCAGCGCTCCGCGCTCGTGCTGCGCGAGATGGACGCCCTGTCCTATGAGCAGATCGCCCAGGCGATGGAGACGACCGTACCGGGCGTCAAGTCGCTGTTGGTGCGCGCGCGCATCGGTCTCGCGGAAGCCGCCGAGGCCCGACGGCTGACCTGCAGCGAGGTTCGCCTCGAGCTGGGCGCCGCCGCCGAAGGGATCTCCGCGCTGAGCGCCCCCGTTCGTCGTCACGTCAAGGACTGCGAACGCTGCCGGGGCTTGCGCACGCAGCTGCGCGCCAACAACCGCGCGCTCGCCGCGATCTTCCCGCTCGGCCCGATCCTCCTGCTGAAGAAGACGATCCTGTTCAAGCTCGGCTTGGCCAAGTTCTTCGGCGTCGGCGGCGCCGGCGCGACTGCAGGCGCAGGCGCGACTGCAGGCGCAGGCGCGGGCGGCAGCGTGGCGGCCGGCTCCGCGGCGGCTGCCGCCGGCGGCGGACTCGGCTCGCTGGCCGCCGGTGCCGTGGTGGTCAAGACCGTGGCCGTGGTCGCCACCGTAGCGGTCGTCGCCGCCGTGGGGGCGTCGAGCATCCACCTTCACTCGGGCAGCTCACGCGCCGGCGCGCCGGCCGGCGGCGGACTGCTCGCCAAGGCGCCGGTGGCGTCCAGCGCGGTGGCATCGCCGCCGATGCTGGCGGTCGCCCACCACCGCGCGAGCGGCTTGGTTCGCCGCCATCGCTTCGTGCCGGTGCTGGCGCCGGTGTTGTTCGGGGCGACGACGGTGGCCCTCGACACGAGCGCCCCGGCCGGCGCGACCACACAGCTGACGCCGGTCACCCCGCAGCCAGTCCCGACGCCCGCGACGACGGTCCAAGCTACGACACCGACACCGACGCCGACCACCCAGGAGGTCTCGACGACCACCGTCTTCCCGTCGGCAACGACCCCCGGCGGCGCCACCGGCGCGACCGGCGCGACCGGCGCCACCTCGGTCATCGGCGCGACCGGCTCCACCGGCGCCACCGGCAGCGGCTCCGCTACCGGCGCCACCGGCTCGACCGGCTCGACCGGCAACGGCGAGCCGACATTCACCCAGGACCAGGGCGGCACGACGGGCTCGACCGGCGCCGGCTCCTAGCGGGCCGGCCCGACCGCGCTCAGCCGAAGCGCAGCCGTTCGAGCGGCTCGAACAACACACCGACGCTCGCCACGCTGTCGGGTGTGATCGGCGGCTTCGCGACTGCGAGCAGGGCGGGGTCGGTGAGCATCGAGATCTCGAGGGCCTCGCGGTCGCCGCTGATGTCCGGCGTCAGCAGCACGTAGCGTCCCCAGTAGGGACGCCCGCCGATCGTGCGCTGGAAGGTGAACGTGTAGCCGGGGACAAGGTTGATGCGGGTTCGCCCCTGGCTCCACAACACGAAGCTCGGGTCGGCCGCCGTCAGATGGCGGATCAGGTTGGTCGCGATGACGGGCAGCAGACCGCTGATCTCGCCGCTGTAGCGGGGCAGGCGCAGGGTGGCGATCTCAAACGACGCGGCCAGGCCGACGCTGGAGTTCTGGCGCAGCGCGAGCAGCGTCGGACGACGGACCGGCTCGCGCGTCATCGCGCGCGAGTAGCTCGTGTTGAACTTCAAGCTCGCCGGCGGCCCCGCGTATGAGTAGACCGGATCGTGCAGCCGCACAACGATCATGACGACCACGACGACGACCACGACGACGAGCGCCGCGAGGATCCGCGCAACGATCCTCGGCAGGCTGTCGATCCGCGGGGCGAGCAGGTCCGGCAGCGTCGGCCCGAACTGCGGCTTGACCGGCGGTGAGCGCAGCAGCTGCCTGACGTCCACGTCAGCGACCCCTCGGCACGCGGGCGCTCATAGGGCGTGACGCTCGCCCGGAGCGAGCACGATGACCTCACTGGCCGTCGAGTTCTCGACGTCCGCCTGGAACGCCGCAGCGTCGGTGACGATCGCCGGGAAGGTGTCGTAGTGGCACGGGATCACCTTGCGCGCGCCGATCATCCGGGCGGCCTCGACGGCGTCGTGGCGATCCATCGTGTAGTGGCCGCCGATCGGCATCAGCGCGACGTCGATCGCGTGGCGGCGACCGATCAGCTCGAGATCGCCGAACAGCGCGGTGTCGCCGAGGTGGTAGATGGTCGAACCGCCGAGCACCACGATCAGCCCAGCCGGGGTGTTGACGGTCCCCTTGGGCGTCGTCGAGGTGTGCCACGCAGGGACCAGCTTCGCGCTGCCCCACTCGAACGAGACCGTGCCGCCGAGGTTCGGGTCGCGAACGTTCTCCACCCCGTCGGCGCGGAGCTCCTCCGCGATCTCGACTATCGCGAGCACGGCGGCGCCGGTGCGCTTGGCGATCGCGACGGTGTCGCCGATGTGGTCGCCGTGCCCGTGGGTGACGAGGATCGCGTCCGCCGCGACTTCCTCGGCGCTCGCCGCGGCCTTTGGGTTGCCGGTCAGGAAGGGGTCGATCAGCACGGTGACCCCGTCGTGTGTGAGCTCGAACGCCGAATGCCCAAGGAAGCGGATCTCCATTGCGTCAACTCTCCTCTGTCGCGGGTGAACCCTCGGTTGCGGCCAGCTCGCCAGCGAGCTCGAAGCCGACGGCGACGCCGACGAGCATCCCTACGCGCGTCTGCTCGTCGACCAGCGTCCGCACGGCCGCGAGCCGCTCCGCCGCGTCCGGCTCCCCGCTGGCGCGCAGCAGCTGGTCCTCGTGCGCCGAGCCGTACCAGCCGCCGTCGGCGAGCGCCCGGTCGAGCACGCGCGCGAGGCTGGGTGCGGCGTGGGTCACGATCTGGGTCGCGTGCGCGAAGCGGTCCGGGTTCTCGAGCCGGGCGACGGCTTCGTCGACCTCCTGCGCGGTGTAGATGCGCCGGGAAAGGGCCATCGCCGCATCATACGGCGGGCCGTCGGCGAGCCCGCAGGCCAATCCGCCTCAGTGGCGGCGGCGCCGCACGAGCGCCAGACCGCCGAGGTAGCCGACCACGACACCGACGCCGCCCGCGATCGGGTTGGCCTCGGGTCGCGCGATCGGCATCGCCAGCAGCACGAGCGCGATCACGCCCGTCCCCAGCAGATCGCCACCGTAGTCGCGACGAGCCCGGCGCGCCAGCAGATCCGGGACGGCCCAGCCGCACAAAAGCGCCAGCGCGCCGCCGTTGGCCCCGGCGACAACCGTTGTGGTGCCGGCCGCCACGGCGGCGGCCGTGCCACCGATCGCGCCCAGCAGGAACAGCGCCGCCACCACCAGCCCGCCCTGGCGGCGCTCGAGCAGCCAGCCGAAGACGGCGATGGCGAACAGCGTTGCGAACTGGTAGACGCCGCTGCCCAAGCTCGACGAGCTGAAGTAGGTGAACGGCGCCGAGAGCAGGCGCGACCAGTGCGACGCGAGCGGGCCTACAGCCACCAGGCTCGACGCCTGCAGCCAGGTGGCGCGCGTCGCGATCCAGAAGACGCCGGTGGCGAGGATGATCGCGCCGGTGACGTAGGGCCCGCTGTCGGCGCGGATCCCGGGAATCTCGCCGGCGCGCAGCCGCCCGAGCGACGGCGCCGGCACGCCCCGCGAGCGCTTCGCCGGCGCCAGCCCCTTGTCGAGCTTGGGTGCGCGCTTCTGCAGCCGGGTGCCGCAGTAGGGGCACTCCGTGACGTAGGGGCTCACCTCGGCTCCGCAGTCGGGGTTCTTGCAGACGACGAACAGATCGGCTCTTGACATCCCACGATGATTCTAGGCACGCTCGGCGCGGACCGCTGGACGCAGCGAGCGCTACCCTTGGGCGGCTGTGAAATGGCGACAGAGCCTCAACCAGCTCGAGCGCGCGTTCGTCGAAGAGGCGGCGCTCGACCGGGATCGCCGCGAGCTGCTGCGCCGCACGGCGGAGCGCCGCACGGCCAAGCGCCGGTCGGAACGAGCGATCAAGCAGGGCAAGTCGCACTTCATCGTGCTCTCCGTGACGCTGCTCGCGACCGCCGTGATCGTCTCGGTCGTGATGTTCCGCGCCCTGTATCTGATTCTTGAATAGCGCCGGGGACCGGCGCCATAAGAATTCACGCTGCGTGCGACGTTGCGCACTCGCGCAGCTAGACGCCGCGGATCGGCTCGTCCTCGACCGGCAGCTCCGCGCCCGCCTCGGCGAGCTCGTCCTCGCGCTCGCGCTGGATCGCGACGTAGACCTCGTGCCGGTAGACGGGGATGCTGCGCGGCGCTTGGATGCCGATCCTGACCTTGTCTCCCATCACGGACAGAACCGAGATTTCTATCTCGTCCCCGATCATGATGCTCTGGTTCGACTTTCTCGTCAGGACGAGCATGTCATTCCCTCTCTTGCCGCCGCAGGTTGCGCATTATCTACGTCTGAGGCGGACAATTGCAAGCGCGACTCCGGGGCGGGCGAGACTTTGCGCTAGGCTCCGCGCGTCGCATGGCACGCAAATCGCTTCGGCCGCACCTCAACCAGATTCGCACCTGGACTCGCCAGGGTCGAACGGACGCCTGGGTCGCCCACCAGCTGGAGGTGACCGTGCAACAGATCGCGAGCTTCAAGCGCGAGAGCGGCCTGCTCGACGAGGAACCAAGCGTCGCCGGTGTGGCGGCGAGCGGACCGCTCGACGAGGAGATCGACCTTCGAGCCGAGGACGACGCGCTGATCGCGGCTGAGCTCGAGGCCGCCGAGCAGGCACGGCAAGAGGCCGAGGAGGCGCAGGCGGCGGAGGCCGCGCGACTGGCGACCGAGGCGGCCAAGCGCGGCGACGAGGAGGCGGAGGACGACGCGCCGAAGCGGCGCGCCCGTCGCGGTTCGCGGATCCGCCGCGGCAAGGGCGCCTCCGGGCCGCTCGAAGGGACCTTCGATCACGGTGAGGAGGGCTACGGGCTGTGGCTCGACCCCGCGGTCGCCGACGATCCGATCTATGCCGAGCACTGGGCCGGGCACCGTCCGGTCGCCGTGACGATCGAAGAGGACCAGATCGTCATCCGCCGCAGCGAGTGAGCGCCGCGGCGGGCGCGCCCCGCAAGCTCACCAGCGAACCGGGCGGTCCGACGCGTCGCGCAGGTAGCGGTTGAACGCGGCGTCGGCGACCCACTGCTCCCAGGCGGCCGGCTCGCCGGGCGCCACCTCGATCGCGATCGGCATCGTCCAGGCATTGGAGCGGTCGTAGAGATCGACCAGCTCCCGCGCCGTGAAGCTTCCCCCGAGACGACGGCGAAGCTCGGCGACCAGCCGCTCGACGACTCGGTCAAACGTCCGCCGCCGCGCCGGCGGCAGCTCACCCAGGCGGCGCTCGCCGTCGTGCCACTGCAGGCGCGCGTACTCGAGCACTCAGCGACGCCGCCGGCCGGCGCGCGAGCCGGCCCCAGCAGGGCGCTCCGACCGCGCGGCGCTAGTTGTTCGGGAGGCCGTTGACCACGTACTCGTGCTCGCCCGGACGGACGAGGCCGAGACTGCGGGCCTCGATCTGCGGCGTCCCGGGATCCTCGAGCAGGCGCTGCTCGCCGGCGAGCGCTGCGGCCTGCTGCCGCAGGCCACCCAGCTGAGCGTGGCGCTGGGCGGAGAGGTGGAAGTCGGCGACGAGCGAGCGCACCGGGCTGATCGCAAGGTAGAGCAGGACGACGAGCGCGCAGAGCATCGCGACGCGCCCGACGCGATCCCAGCGAATCCTCGCCGGTCGAGTCTGCGCGCGCCGGGCGGGGTGTGAGGCGACAGCCACTGCAGACGCATTCGCCTCCGGTGGCCCGGCTCCTGCATCAGCCGCAAGACAGCGTGCGAGCGCGGTCGCGCCGGCGGGCGCGTCGGAGGTCGCCTCGACGCGCGTGGCTCACCGCGTCGCCGCCGGGCGCTCGCGCGTCTCGCGGAAGCGGCTCGTCGCGCGGCGCAGGGCGATCTCCGGGTCGACGTCCAGCGCCCGGGCGCAGCGAACCACCGCAAACAGCAGCTCGCCGAGCTCGTCAAAACGCTCGTCGCGGCCCGTCAGCCCCGACAGTCGCGCCAGCGAGCGCTGCGCCTGCGCCAACGGCGGCTGCGCCTGCTCGCCCTCGGCGCGACGCTGGACCTTCGCCGCGAGCGCGAGCGCCGGCAGGTTCTCGGGCACGTCCGCGAACAGGCCACCGGCGCCGCGGCCCTCGCTCGTGCGTTTGATCTCGTCCCAGTTGCGGCGCACGGCGGCGGGGCCATCGACCTCGACGTCGCCGAACACGTGCGGGTGGCGGCGGATCAGCTTCTGCGTGCAGTGATCGGCGACCGCGGCGAGATCGCCGGAGCCGCGCTCTTCGAGTAGCAGCGCCAGGAAGTGCACTTGGAAGAGCACATCGCCCAGCTCGTCGAGGAGCTTTGCGTCGTCGCCGGAGTGCGCCGCGTCGGCGAGCTCGTAGGCCTCCGAGACGGTGTGTCCGACAATCGAGCGCTCGTCCTGTTCACGATCCCACGGACACTCGCGGCGCAGCCGCCGGGTCAGCTCGTCCAGCCTCGCGATCGCGCTCGGCGCCGCGCCGGCCACGCTCGCTCAGCCAGTCGCAGACGTCGCGCCGGTCGACGACGTCGATGACGTCGCGCCGCTCGCCGAGGTCGCTCCGCTCGCCGAGGTCGACGACTTGGGCGCGTTGCCGCAGGCGGTGGCGACGATGTAGCCGCTCGCACAGGTCGTGCGGGCCGGCCACTTCGTGGCGAAGTCGGCCTGCAGCAAGGCGTTCGCCTTGGTCGCCGCCGCCGAGGTGATCGCCGCCTTGATCTGCTTCGTCGCCTGCGCCAGCGTCGGCACCTTGGCCGGCGTGCTGGAGTCGACGGTGAAGACGTAGTAGCCGAACGCCGTCTTCAGCGGCCCGTTGACGGCTTTGACCTTGGCCGCGAAGATCGCGGCGCTCAGCTGCGTGTTCAGCTCGCCCGGGCGCACGCCGGTCAGCTTCCCGCCAACGCCCTTGCTGGTCGGGTCGATCGAGTACTTCGGCGCCAGCGTCGCGTAGCTCGACCCGCTCGACAGCAGAGACTTGACCGTGGCAGCGCTCGCCGCGGTCTTGGTCTCCACGAGGTGTACGTCGCGCGTCGCGGCGGTGGTCAGCGCAGCCTTGTTCTTCTTGTAGTAAGCGGAGATCTCCGCAGGCGTGACCTTCACCTTCGACGCGTTGAGCGTGAGCGCGTTCGCCAGCAGGCTGAGGTAGGTGCGCCACTTCAGGTCGGCGACGGTCTGGCCCGACTTGGCGAGGAAGGCTTTCAGCTCGGCGGTGGTCGCAAGCGTGGGTGTCGAGCCCTTGCGCTGGGTCTCGTAGGACTTCTGCACCTGCGCGTTGGTGACCTTGACGCCGAGGTCGTTCGCCTGGCCCTGGATCCAGATCGCTTCGATCAGGTAGTCCATGACCTCGGTCTGCAGCGAGGTGTAGCTCTGCTCGCACAGCGCCTTCAGCTGCGTCGTCGTCTCGGTGGCGTTTACGCCCAGCTTGTGCTGGGCCGCGATGCAGCGCGTGTAGTCCGGGGGATCCGGCAGCGGCGGCGCCGCGGTCCCGGTCGATCCCTGGGTGGCGTCGTTGGCGACGACGAGCCAATGGTCGAAGGCGGCCTTGGTGATCTTCGCGCTGCCGACCGTCGCCACCGCGTCTCCGGGTACGCCGCCACCACACGCGCCGAGAACGACGGCGGTGGCGATCGCGGCGCAGAACGCCATGCCGGTGCGAGACGTCTTTCGGGACAACAGGAGGCGGATGCTACCGAATCGCGGGGACGGGCCGCGTGGGGTTTATCTCACCCCATCTGTGCGCTGGCCGCGAGGATCGCGTCGGCCGCCGCCAGGATCTCCCGGAAACGCTGCTCGGGCTCCTCCGCGACGCGCACCGAGACCTGCGAACGCCCCGACTCATAGATCGCGGACGGCAGACGCTCGCGCAGCTCGCGCACCCCCCCGGAGTCGAGCTCGATCGGGGTCACCGTGAGCCGCCCGGCGCGCACGCTGACGGCGCTGGCGCCGGCGGCGCCGAGCTTGATTCGCGCCCGTGCGATCGCCAGCAGATGCTCGACCGGTTGCGGCGGCGGACCGAAGCGGTCCTCGAGCTCCTCCCGCAGCAGCTCGATCGCGGCGACATCGCGAGCGGAGGCGATCCGCCGGTGCAGGTCGATCTTCGCCTGCTCGTAGCCGACGTAGTCCGCCGGCACGTAGGCGTCCACGTCGACGTCGAGCCGCACCGGCTCCCACTCGCCCTCGCGCTGCTCGCCGTCTGACTCCGCGGCGGCCAACGCCTCGTCGAGCATCTGCATGTAGAGCTCGAAGCCGAGCGCCGCGACGTGACCGGACTGTTCGTCCCCGAGGAGGTTGCCGGCGCCGCGCAGCTCGAGGTCGCGCATCGCGATCTGAAACCCGGAGCCGAGCTCGGTGAAATCCGAGAGCGCGGCGAGCCGCTGCGCCCCCTCCGCGCTCAGCGCTGCGGCGGCGTCGTAGAGCAGGTAGGCGTAGGCGCGCTCGCGGCTGCGCCCGACGCGGCCGCGGATCTGGTAGAGCTGGGCCAGGCCGAAGTGGTCCGCACGCTCGACGATCAGCGTGTTGGCCGCCGGTATGTCGATCCCCGACTCGATGATCGACGTGCAGACGAGAACGTCGGCGTCGCCGCGCAAGAACGACATCATCCGTGACTCGAGCTCCGGGTCCTCGAGCTGTCCGTGGGCGACCGCGAAGCGCAGCTGCGGACACAGACCGCGCAACCGTTCGGCGACCTCGTCGATCGTCTCGACGCGGTTGTGCAGATAGAAGGCCTGACCGTCGCGGGCGTGCTCGCGCTCGAGCGCCTGGCGCACGAGCGTCTCGTCGAACTCGCCGACGTAGGTCCGCACCGGACGGCGGCCCTCGGGCGCGGTCTCGATCACGGAGATGTCGCGCAGTCCGGCCAGCGACATCTGCAATGAGCGCGGGATCGGCGTGGCCGACATCGCGATCACGTCCACACGCAGCCGCAGCTGGCGCAGCCGCTCCTTCTGCTTGACCCCGAAGCGCTGCTCCTCGT
>PMKB01000140.1 GCA_003157595.1 Solirubrobacterales bacterium | reverse complement strand
CTTGGGGCGGCGCCACATCACGCCTGGGGCCTGGGGCTAATTGCCCTCGGTCAACTGCGTCAATGGAACCGGGACAACGCCAGCTCCGCAACGAGCCGCGGACCGTCGGGCGTGCCGAGCCCGCTGGCCATGTCGTAGCCGGGGACCGCGTTGAAGCCGGGCACCGTGTAGGTCGTGTTGTTGGAGTTGGTGAACGTGACTGTGTTGTTGCCGCTCGTGATGTCGATGATCCCGGTCAACGGTCCGCGGTCGCCGAACGCGTACAGGGTCGGGTTGATGGAGCCGAGCAAATGGTGCCCCGCCTGGTCGGCGATCGCCACGATGCCCGAGAACAGCGGCGTGGCCTCGCTCGTCCCGCCGATGACGTACCAGCCGGGAATGACCCCGGAGCCGTCCTCAGCGGTGAACCCGAGGTACACGTTCGCACCACCATCGACCGCGGCGCTCATGCTCAGATCCGGCGTGCCGCGCACGGCGCCGACGACGTTGGCGACCGAGTTCTGGTAGACGGGCCTGGCGAACACGGTCGACTGGCCGCCGCCGCCCGCGGCCGCGGACTCGAACAGGGTCTGGTCGTTCCAGACGTTGTCCGGAGCGGTGCGTGCGCCGAACGCGTTCAGGTGCAACTGCGTGCCTCCAACCGAGGTTACGAGCGGATCGCTCGAAGGCCAGTCGATGGCCCGGAACGGGAAGTAATCCGTGAGGTTCAGCTCGGTGTCGGTCGCACCGGCGTCACCTGAGGCTGCGAGCACCGTCACGTCGTTGGCCGCCGCGTTGATGTAGGCGCCACGCAGCGCCAGTAGCGAGCTCTGGCTGGGGAATGTCTGCTCGGTTGCCCCGAAGCTCTGCGAGATGACGCTCGCGAGGTGGTGGTTGATGACGTAGTTCTCGGCCTCCACGATCTGCGGGAAGCCGGTCACGCCCTCGGTCTCGCTGACCGGCGTCTCGACGAGCAGGATGTTGGCACCGGGCGCCATGGCGTGGGCGTACTCGACGTCCAGCGAGGTCTCCTCCGCCCAACCGACGAAATCTGAGTTGGTGTAATCAAACGGCGGCACCGGGCCGGCGGGCTGGATGATCCTCAACGACGGCGGTGCGGGCAGGCCGGTCTCCGTATCGAAGGTTGTGAGGTCGGCTGCGATCGTCGGCGATCCGTACGAGTCGACGATCGCGATCGTCTGGCCGGCGCCAGTGAGGCCGGCGCGGTAAAGCGGGGGCAGGTTGTACGCCTGCTCGAGTTGGTTGGGGTTGTAACAGGCGATGCCAAGGAGCGACTCGCATTGAGCCGTCGTTGGCGGCTGCGCAAAGGCGTGGGGGAACAGGTGGTGCAACGGTTCCGCTGAGGCGGGGACGGTCCCGCCCACCATCACCACGGCGCTCGCCGCGACGGTTCCAATCAGCGCTGCCAGACCCTTGGCGTGCAAGACGACCTCCTTTGTCGACGAATGGCCTGAACGACCGGCGAATTAGACCACAGGCCCGGGCGGGCGTGCAAGCGTTTTGCACACTTTGGCCACAGCTGCTATTCGCCCGCCGGCGTTGAGCGAAACGCGACCGGTTCGGCGGCCTCGCGGTCGACGTGCAGCGCAGGTTCGGCGTGCCGCTGAGCGCAGCGCCGCGACAGTCCGCGGCACGTTCGACCGCACGCGCGGGCCGGCGGTCGCGGCCGGCTGCTCGTCGCGCCGGCGCACGCCCTCAAGACTGCTTCGGTCACGCGCCCGTAGCTCAGCTGGATAGAGCGTCGGTCTACGGAACCGAAGGTCAGAGGTTCGAATCCTCTCGGGCGCGCTTCAGAAGGGCCTGCTCCAGGCCACGCTTGCCTGCTTAGGTACAACTTTTTGTCGCACGTTTTGCTACTGGGCGGGTGCGCTCGGGACGGCTGAATAGGGCTCGGAATGCCCCGACTCGTCCCCATATCGTCCGGATCAAAGGCGGCCATCAGGCAACGTTCTACACGTTCGTCCCGCAGCCGCGCGCAGCTCAGATGTGGGTCACGCTGGCCGGCGTCGTCATCACTCGGTCGGGGCCGGCGACGCGCACAGGACCAACGAGCTCGATCGTTGCGGTGAGCCTCACGTCCTCGCTCGAGGCTCCGAGCGTGATGGTGATCTCACCTGCGTCCACGATCCGCTCGAGCGACCGACCAGTGTAGGCCAGACGGTCAGAGTGCAGGTCGAAGCTCACCCTGGCGCTGCGGCCCGGTTCGAGCGGCACGCGCGCGAAGCCTGCGAGCTGCGTGACCGGCCGGGCGACCTCGGCGACCGGGTCGGCCACATACAGCTGGACTGTCTCGGTGCCGCTTCGGGCGCCCGTGTTGGTGACCGTGCATTCGATCGTCACCTCGCCATCGGTCGCCAGCGTGGTGGCGTCCAAGGCGAGGTCGCTGTAGGCGAAGGTCGTGTACGAGAGGCCGTGCCCGAACGGGTAGATCGCCCGCGCGTCCACTGTGCTGTGCCCGAGACCCGGCCCGCCTAGCGGGGGGTGCAGATAGGTGCCTGGCTGGCCGCCCGGCCGTGCGGGAATCTGTACGGGAAGCTTGCCGCTCGGAGTCACCCGCCCGGAGATGACGCCGGCGATCGCCGTCCCGCCTTCCTCGCCTGGGATGAACGCCTGGACGACGGCGACTGCACGGTCCGCGAGACCGCCGAGTGCGTAGGGGCGACCTGATACGACTGCCAGAACTGTCGGAGTCCCGGTTGCGAGGATTGCGTCGACTAGCTCCGCCTGCACTCCGGGGAGGTTGACGTCTTCCGCGTCGTTGCCCTCGCCGGAGGTGCCGTCGCCAAAGATCCCGGCGCGATCGCCGACCGCTACGATCGCCAGCTCGGAGGCCTTGGCCGCCTCGACTGCCGACGGGATGCCTTCACGCACCGGCGCCTGGATCGGACAGCCGATCGCATAGCTGAGCTCAGCATGGGGTAGCTCGCTGCTCAGCGCGTCGAGCAGCGACGGCACGTCAACGCCCAGACCCACGTCCGGAAACCGGCTGCGCAGGTGGTTGGGGAACGCGTAGCACCCGAGGAAGGTGAACGGGTCTGCGGCGCATGGCCCGAGGACGGCGATACTGCGCACGCCGGCGCTGAGCGGAAGCACGGCCTTGTCGTTCGCGAGCAGGACGATCGACTGTTCGGCAATCTCCCGCGCGAGGGTGCGATGCGCAGGCGGGTCGAGCTCCAACGGCTCATCGCCACCGGGAGGCTCGGGTGACCAGTCCGCCGCGAGCAGCCCTTGCTGTGCCTTCTGTCGGAGCACACGCGCAGCCGCCCGGTCGACGAGCGTTTCCGAAAGCTGGCCGTCGCGAACACGCGCGACTAAGCCGGGCCCGTAGCAGCGCGTGTCGGGAAGCTCGACGTCGACCCCCGCCGCGAGCGCGATGGCGCCCGCCTCGGCGGGCGTGCCGGCGACGCGGTGCATCGTGGCCAGGAACGTGATCGACCAGTAATCGGACACGACTATCCCCTCGAATCCCCACTGGTCGCGCAGCCGGCCGGTCAGCAGCTCCGGATCCGCGCCCGGTGGCAAGCCGTCGAGGTCGGCATAGGAGTGCATGACCGCACGGGCGCCGCCGTGCCGGAGCGCAAGCTCGAACGGCGGCAGGATGATGTCGGCGAGCTCGCGGGGCCCGATCGAGACCGGGCCGTGGTTGCGGCCGCCGCGAGAAGCCGAGTAGCCGGCGAAGTGCTTCAGCGTGGCGACGATGCCCTGCGACTCGAGCCCGCGAGCGTAAGCGGCGCCCATGATGCCGCAGAGGTATGGGTCCTCGCCGAAGGTCTCCTCGACCCTGCCCCAGCGATAGTCGCGCACCACGTCCATCACCGGCGCGAGCGCTTGGTGCACTCCAGCGCGGCGCAGGACTTGGCCGATCGCCGCCGTCATCTCCTCAACGATCTGCGTGTTGAAGGTGGCCGCGAGGGCGAGCGGCGTGGGGAAGATCGTCGCGCCGTGGGTCGTGAACCCGGTCAGGCATTCCTCGTGCGCTACCGCCGGCACTCCCAGACGGGACTTCGTCATGAGGTCGTGCTGGAGCTCGGCGAGCCGTCGGACTCCCTCATCGGGCGCGATCGGAGCCGTCCCAAACACCCGCGTGAGCTGGCCGAGCCCGTCGTGCGAGAGCACCTCCCAGTCGCCCGTCGGGCCAAACCCTTCCTCCTTCGGCGACTCGCTGTCACCTTCGAACCCGAGCCACGCGCTGCCGAGCTGCGCGACCTTCTCTTCGAGCGTCATCGTGCCAATCAGCGCCTTGACGCGCTCCTCGATCGACCTCGAGGGGTCTTGCCAGGCGCGGGAGGCTTCTGCCCCTCGCGCCCCATGGCTCACGGCGAGCTCCCGCTGGCGGCCGGCGGCGGTGCGGCGGAGTCGCGCACCACGAGATGCGTCGCCAGCTCGATCCGATCGGACTCGGGTCGCTCGCCGGCTGCAAGCGCAAGCACCGTTTGGCATGCGACACGGCCCATCTTCACCAGCGGCTGGTGAACGGTGGTCAAAGGCGGCGCCGCCCAGCGTGAGATCTCCACGTCGTCGAAGCCGACGACGCTGAGATCCTCGGGTACCCGCAGACCGCGGATGCGCGCGGCTTCCACCACGCCGAGCGCCTGATAGTCGCACGCCGCGAAGATCGCCGTCGGTCGCCGCGGGAGGTCGAGCAGTTCAAGCGCCTCCCGCCGGGCCAACTCGAAGCCGAAGTCACCGTATCGAACTAGCTCCGGATCGGCCTGGATCTTCGCCGCCTCGAGCGCCGCGTTGTAGCCATGTAGGCGCGCGCGTGAGCAGAGCGCGTTCGGGCGTCCGGTGATCGTCGCGATGCGGCGATGGCCGAGCTGTAGCAGGTGCTCGGTCGCCGCCAGGCCCCCAGCCCAGTTCGTGGCTCCGATGCTCGGCACCCCTTCGGGGACGTCGTCCGGATCGACGACGACGAGTGGGATCCCGGCGCGGCGGAAATGGGCCACCTGCTCCGCCGTGATCGACGACGTCACCGAGATCACGCCCATCCGGCCGGACTCGGTCAGCCGCTGCGCCCACTGGATGCCGTGCGGGTCGTCAGGCGTCAAGCCCACGACCACGTCGACGCCAGCCTCCGCGGCCGCGCTCACAACCCCCCTTATGAGCTCGAGGCTATAAGCACTGCCGAGCGCGTCGAAAGCGAGGTCGAGGACGCGACGCTTGGGCGACTGGCGGCGCACCGGTCGCGGTACGTATTCGTACTCGCTGAGCAATCTTTCGATCGCCTGCCGGGTCTCTGGCGCGACATCTGGGCGGCCCCTGATCACTTTGGAGACCGTCGGCAGTGACACGCCGGCCGCTTTCGCCACCGTGGCGAGCGTCACCGGCCGGTTGGCGTTCTTCGGGGCGGCGGGCCGGTTAGCCATCGCGCCGTCCAGCGATGGGGGCCGATCGGCGCCCCCGACGCTTGCGAGATGGGCCCCGTGGGCTGCATGAAATCGAGCTACACACGCGGCGCAACCGTATCACACGTCTCGGATTGCGCAACCGCGCGGATACTTTCGCTAGCAGGTTTCGAACGTCGGTTCTGGTGGCGTTTCGGCGTTGTCTACAGCGCATCGCTGAGCCCCACTCAGGGTTTCCGCGGCCCGATGGTGCTGCTGTCGCCGCTGCGGTGACCGCCGCTTGGCCAGCTTGACAAGAGGATGCTGCCGCGCTAGTTTCCGCAACATACACAAAGTTGCGACGCAACTCTAATAGAACGCGTCGCTGAACGGGATGAGGAGGAGGTCGCACGTGTCTCGTTTATCTTCTGCCGATCGCCGGCTTGCCGGCGAGTCGGAAGGGCTGGTGCCGTGATGCCCCGCACCCGCACACGATGGCTTCGGGTTGCGACTGCGGCCGGGATCGCTGCCGGCGCGGTGGCGGTTTCGCTACTTGGTGCCAGCACGTCGGCGCTGGCGACGAGCAAGGCGTCGACAGCATCGATCACGATCTGGTTCGTTGACGGCGGCGCGCCGGTGAACACGCTGCTTCAGAACACCGCCGTCGTCTTTGACAAGGCGCATCATGGCGACCACATCACCGTCGACGTCATCGCCAACACCACCTACAAGGAGAAGATCCAGCTCGCGATGGGCGCCAACAACCCACCGACGGCCTTCTTCACCTGGGGTGGCGGCCCGCTCGAGCAGTACATCAACGCGGGGGACGTCGTGCCGCTTGGTCACCCGACATGGGCGAAGAAGTTCCTCAAAGCATCGCTCGGCAACTGCACCCTCAAGGGGCAGCTCTGGTGCGTGCCGGTCGAGGGGACCGGGCCGGTGTACTTCTACTACAACAAGACGCTTCTCGCGAGCACCGGGATCGGGACGTTCCCAACGACGTTCTCGGACCTGATCGCCGATATCGCGAAGGCCAAGGCAGCCGGAGTCTCCCTGATCGCGCTCGCTAACCTGTCGAATTGGGAGGGCCTGATGTATCTCGAGCACCTCACGGACCGGAT
>PMKB01000262.1 GCA_003157595.1 Solirubrobacterales bacterium | reverse complement strand
AGCCCAGGCCGAAGCCGAGGCCCGCGAGGTGGTGCTCGACGAGGCGGCCGATGTAGGCCCTCTGGGACTCCTCGTCGTGCAGCTGCATGCCTGTGCTGAGCAGCAGCTCGCCGCCCGAGAGCCACGGCGCGGGGTCCTCGAGCTCGGAGACGTGGACCCAGCGGATCGGCGCACCGGCCGAGCGCTCGCCGGCGGCGAGCTCCNNGCTCGAGCGCCCCGACCAGGTCCTTGACGCTGAGCACCGCCACGCCCCCGCCGCGCCTCAGCGGGCCGGCCCGAAGCGATGGATGAAAGATGCCTTCACTAGAACCGCCGCTCGCTCGCCTCGCTCAGCACGCTGCGCAGGATCGCGCCGATCTCCTCGAACTGCTCGGTGTCGCAGATCAGCGGCGGAGCGAGCTGCACCACCGGGTCACCGCGATCGTCGGTCCGGCAGATCAGCCCGTGTTCGTACAGCGCACCCGAGAGGAAGCCGTAGAGCAGGTGCTCGGCCTCCTCGTGCCCGAAGGTCTCCTTGGTCTCGCGGTCCTTGACNNCGCGGACGTCGCCGACGATCGGGATGTCGCGCAGCCCCTCGAGCATCGCGCGGAACTCACCCTCCTTGGCGAGCACACCTCCGCAGAGGTCCTCGCGCTCGATGATCTCGATGTTCGCCAGCGCGACGGCGGCGGCGACCGGGTGGCCGCCAAAGGTGAAGCCGTGGGCGAAGAACCGACCGCCGTGCAGGAACGGCTCGGCAAGCTCGTCGGAGGCGATCATCGCACCCATCGGCACGTTCGCCGAGGTCAGGCCCTTCGCGGTCGTGATGATGTCGGGCACATAGCCGTAGCGGGCCGAGCCGAACCAGTGGCCGAGGCGCCCCCACGAGCAGATCACCTCGTCGGAGATCAGCAGCACGTCGTTTGCGTCGCAGATCTCGCGCACGCGCTGGAAGTAGCCCTCCTGCGGCGGGATGCAGCCGCCGCCGTTCTGAACCGGCTCGAGGATCACCGCGGCGACGGTCTCGGGCCCCTCGAACTCGATCCGCGCGGCGATCTGCTCGGCCGCCCAGAGCGGGTCGCGGTCGGCCGGCCAGCGGTAGGAGTCGGTGTTCGCCACGTGGCAGCCGCCCGGCGCGAGGGGCTCGAACTGGCTGCGGATCGAGGTGATGCCGGTGACCGAGAGCGCCCCCAGCGAGGTGCCGTGGTAGGCGATCTCGCGGGCGATCACCTTCGTCTTCTGGGCGTGGCCGGTGAGGCGGTGATAGGCCCGCGAGAGCTTGATCGCCGACTCGACCGCCTCCGAGCCGCCCGAGGTGAAGAAGACGCGGTTCAGATCGCCGGGGGTCAGCTCGGCGATTCGAGTCGCCAGCTCGATCGCGCGCGGGTGGGCGTAGCTCCAGGTCGTGAAGAAGTCCAGCTCGCGCATCTGTTCGGCCGCCGCCCGCGCGAACTCCGGACGGCCGTGGCCGACGTTGACGCAGTAGAGCGCCGAGAGCCCGTCGAGATAGCGCTTGCCGTCGGCGTCGTAGACGTAGCAGCCCTCGCCGGAGACGATGATCGGCACCGGCGCGTGCGGATCGTCGCCGATCCGCGTGAAGTGCATCCAGAGATGGCGGCGCGCCTGCTCCGAGAGCGCCGCAGCTGAGTATGGACCGCCGTGGACGACCGCCCTGTTGGCCATCGAAACCTCTCCGTTCCCAGTGGATATTACTCCGCTCTGTCCAGGCTAGCGGCCTCCAAGGCGCTCCGCAAGCGGCGAAACGGACGACGAACCCACAGACCCTTATACAAGCCGGCCAACAGAAAGGAGATCTTTGGTCACATCCGCACATTGCGGCGAACCCACAGTCGCTCTAGGTTTGCGCTTCCGCACCATCTGAGGGAGGCTCCAGGTTGGAAAGCGCAGCGGTACCGGCTCCGGCGGCGACGCCGAGAGACACGAGCGCCCCCGGCGAGAAGGGGCTGAAAGCCGGCGCGATCGGCTACATGTCCAACCTCGTGATCGCGGTCGCCTCGACGGCCCCGGCCTACAGCCTGGCGACCACGCTCGGGTTCGTCGTGGCCGTCGCCGGCGTCGGCCTCCACGCCCCCGCCGTGCTGATCGTCTCCTTCATCCCGATCCTCTTCATCTCGGCCGGCTACCGCTATCTGAACCTCGCCGACCCCGACGCCGGCACGACCTTCGCCTGGACGACCCGCGCGCTGGGCCCGATCATGGGCTGGATCAACGGCTGGGCGATCGTCCTCGCCGATGTGATCGTGATGGCCTCGCTGGCCGACATCGCATCGATCTACACCTTCAAGCTGGTCGGCTGGACCGCGGCCTCAAACTCGACCACCGCGATCGTCATCGGCTCCGTCGTGTGGATCGCGCTGATGACGTGGATCTGCTACCGCGGAATCGAGCTCTCGGCGCGGATCCAGGCGGGACTGCTGACCTTCGAGTGCGTGACGCTCGGCGTCTTCGCGGTCACCGCCCTGGTCGACGTGTACAGCCACGGCGCCCCGGCCGGCTCGCTGCACGTCGCGATCGGCTGGTTCAACCCGTTCGCCCTCAGCCTCAACGCGCTGATCGGAGGCGTCCTGCTGGGGATCTTCATCTACTGGGGGTGGGACTCGGGCGTCGCCGTCAACGAGGAATCCGAGAACCCGGCCGAGGGCCCGGGCCGCGCCGCGGTCCTCTCGACGATCCTGCTTGTGCTGATCTACGTGATCGTCGCGACCTCCGCGCAGGCCGACGCGGGCCCGCATTACCTGATCAACAACTCAAACGATGTGCTGAGCGGACTCGGCAACCGCGTCTTCGGGTCCGGCATCCTGCAGAAGCTGCTGCTCTTCTCGGTTCTGACCTCGGCCTCGGCGTCCACCCAGACGACGATCCTGCCCACCGCGCGAACTGCCCTGTCGATGGGTGCCTTCCGGGCGCTTCCCGAGAGGTTCGCCAGGATCCACCCGCGGTACCTGACGCCGACGGACTCGACGATCTGGATGGGCGCGGTCTCGATCATCTTCTACGTCGGGCTGACCCTGGTCAGCACCAACGTCCTGGGTGACTCCATCTCGGCGGTCGGCCTGATGATCGCGTTCTACTACGGGATGACCGGGTTCGCCTGCGTGTGGTTCTACCGTCGCACGATCGCCAAGGGCGGGCGCGACCTGTGGATGAAGGGCGTGCTGCCGTTCCTCGGCGGGCTGATGCTGCTGGGCGCGTTTGGATTCGCCTCCTACCAGTACGCGCAGCCAAGCTACGGCAAGACGACGATCTTCGGCATCGGCGGCGTGTTTGTCATCGGGATCGGCGCCCTCGTGTTCGGTGGTGTGCTCATGCTCGTGTACCGCGTGGTTGCGCCGGCATTCTTCGTGGGAGAGACGCTGGCAAGGCGCGGCGCGCACGACCTGGTCCTGGCAGGCATGGCTCAGGAACCTGCGAGCGAGAGGGAGAGCATCGGGATGCCCGGTGCCGGCATGCCAGACATCGTGATCGCACCCGATTTGTCCAACCTGCCTAAGGGCGCCGCCGCCATCGACCCGGTGACCGGCGAAACCTACTTCGGCCCGGCGGACACCAAGGAACCGGTTGCGTCGGGGGGCAACGACGATCGTGTATAGCCATCCTCAAGGTGGGTCATACCCTCGCTCTGCTGCTCGAGCCGCCTCAGCATCCGGGTGACATAGGCAGCCGCGTGGCGCTCGAACCGCTCGAGATCGCACCAGTTCAATCTCTGCGACGTGGCTCCCGAGTCCCTATGGGAATGTGATGTGGTTTTGAGTCGCCCTGGTCGCTGGCTGGGTCCTGTCGGTGCGCCCGTCGGTGGCTGCAGTCACGGGCTCGGCTTCGCGAACCCGACTCGGATCCTGAACCTCAAGCCCACCAGGTGTATGAGCCCACACGGGTGCTCGGCCTCGGGAAGGCCCCGTGACCCCACACGGCGAATCATCGAAGCAGCGCCTTCTCGGCGGCGGCCGGCTGTGCACGCAACGACGCCGCAGGCATGACCACGACAGCGGGTGGTCATGCCCGTGACCCGTGACATGGTGGGTCCGTCAGGATCCGGCGGCGTCGATGATCTTCTCGTCGCCCTCATTGACTGCCTTGACCACGGCGTCGTAGTCGCCCTTGTCGATGGCCTTGCTGATCTTCTTGTTTGCCTTGGTGACCGCGTTGTCGACTCGGTCCAGGTACAGGTTGTCGACGACGGCCACGATGGCCGACGAGCCAGGGGGAAGCCACTCTGCCGCGTTGACCCCGATCTGCTTCTCCTCATGCCGCTTGGCCAGCTCCCCGACCCCGGCTCCGATGCCGGCGCC
>PMKB01000151.1 GCA_003157595.1 Solirubrobacterales bacterium | reverse complement strand
GACCTCGCGGCCGTCGATCTCGAGCGCGAGTCGGCCGCGGGCGTGGCGGCCGAACCTGAGCTGGAACTGTGCGAAAGGCCGCGCCGCCAATCCTTCGTCGCGCAACAGGCTCGGTACGACCAGCTTGATCGGATCTTCGTAGCGCACCGCCACCGGATCGCTGGACGCCGCCGCTCGTCGCAGATCCTCGGCGACCGCGGCGCCGCCGGCGCGCCCTTCGCGCTGCCGCTGACCACGGTCGGCGCCGCGCTGCTCGCCGGTAACGGCGTGATCATCGCTCCGGCGCCCGGGACGGCGCGGGCCGGGGAACGCCTCGCCGGCGTGCTGACGCGCGCCGGCCTGCCGGAGGGCCTCGTGCGCGTCGCCGGCGAGGATGGGCTCGAGGGATGCGCACGGCTGCTCGACCTCGGCTCCGGGCCGAGCGGTCCCGACGCGATGATCGTGCTCGCCGATGCGAAGCTCGCGCAGGCGGTCGACGGGGCGCTGTGGGCAGCCTGCGCCGGCGCCGGTCAGCTGGCCGGGTCGCTCAAGCGCGTCTACGTCGCGCAAGAGCGCCACGCCGAATTCCTGCAGGCGCTGTGCAGCGCCGCGGCGGCGCTCGAGCTGGGCGATCCACTGGCGCCGCACACCCAGCTCGGACCAATGGCCGGCGAGGCCGTCGCGACTGCGCTGGCGGAGGCGATCAACGAGTCCGTCGGTCTTGGTGCGGTGCTGCTTGGCGGCGGCCGGACCTCGGTCGCAGCCGCGCGCGGAGCCTTCTTCGCGCCGGCCGTGCTGAGCGGTGTGCCGCGCCAGGCGCGCCTGGCGCGCGAGCGAGTGGCCGGACCGGTGCTCTGCGTCAGCGCCGTGGCGGACTCGGTGGAGGCGGTCGAGCTGGCCAACGGCGGCGAGCGCAGCCTCGGGGCCTCGATCTGGAGCGCGGACCGCCGGCGTGCGGTGCGGATCGCCCGCGAGCTTCGGGCGCGGGTTGTCTGGGGCAACGACCACCTGCCGGTGGCGCCGCTGCGCCAGGCGGCGGCCGACGCGCTCGAGCACTGCGGCCGCGAGCAGCTGATCACCTGGGAGCCGGCCGCTCACCACCCGCCGTGGCGCTATCGCTACGACGCGGCGACCCAGCGCGCGGCGCGCACGCTCGCGGTGCTGCATTCGACGCGCGAGGGTGAGCGCGAACAGGCGCTGCGCGACGGCGCGCCCGCGATCATCCGGCTCGCCGGGCGGGCGCTGCGCCGCTGAGCGGGCGCACGGCGATGCGTGGGGGACGCGGGCGGTCGACGAACCGTGCCGCGCAAGCGTGGGCGCTCGCCATCGTAAGCTGTGGAAATGCCAGCCCAGGCTTACGCCGGCAAGGAGTGCGTGTGCCAGTACCGGCGCGGTATCTGCGACCAGTCGTGCGTGCGCGACATGCTGGCGGTGCCGTTCTACATCGCCTGCCTGCGGCTCGACGGGCGCCGCTGCCTGGTCGTCGGCGGCGGCGAGGTCGGGCTCGAGAAGGTGGAGGGGCTGCTGAGCTGCGGGGCAGCCGTCACGCTCGTGGCGCCGCGGGCGCACGACGAGCTTGCCGCGCTCGCCGCGGAGGGGTCGATCGCGTGGGAGCGCAGACGGTATGAGGTGGGCGACCTCGACGGCTCGTTCCTGGTGATTGCGGCGACCGACGAGAGCGAGGTCAACATCGGCGTGCACGAGGACGCCGAGGCGCGCGCGATGCTCGTCAACGTCGTCGATGTGCCGCCGCTTTGCAACTTCATCCTGCCGGCGATCGTGCGCAGCGGTCCTCTGGCGATCGCGATCTCCACCGCCGGCGCCTCGCCCGCGCTGGCCAAGCGGATGAAGCGCGAGATCGCGGAGCAGTTCGGCGAGGACTATGCGCGCCTCGCGGTGATCCTCAACGACGTACGCGGCTGGGCCAAGGCGACGCTGCCGACCTTCCAGGAGCGCAGGGCATTCTTCGACTCGATCGTCGGCGGGGAGCCGGACCCGATCGCGCTGCTGCGCGACGGCGACGAGCGCGCGGTGCTTGAACTGGTCGAGGACGCCAAGCGCGCCGCCGCGGGCGTCTGAGCGCCGCGCGCGCCGGTATCAGTCGCTCGTTGCGCTGAATTGCCGCGCCGGGGTGCCTTTGCGCCAATGCCCCCGGGCTATCCTGGCCCGCAATGCCGCTGCGCTCGATGCGCCGCGCGGCGCAGTCCGGATTCGTGCCGTCAGACGTCTGCCTAGTCTGGCCCAGTCTGGTCGGCGAGGCCGTGCGCGCTGCCGATGGGAAGACCATGAGGCGATTCTTTGGACGCCTGCTGGGCCCGGTACTCGCACTCGTGCTGGTGGGGGGCGCGCTCGCGTCCGCCTCGCCTGCCGGCGCCACCGAGGTCGGAATCAACGTCACCTCAAACGCCGGCTTCGCGTCCGGCAAGGTCGCCGCCGCGATCCGCGCCAGCCGTCCCGCCTGGGTGCGCGTGTTTCTCCAATGGAGCGACATCGAGCCGACGCAGGGGAACTACAGTGCCCCGTGGATCCAGACCTACCAGCGCTTCTTCGCGACGCTGCCGGCGGCCACCAAGATCGACATCGACGTCGTCGGCGCGCCCGCCTGGGCCAACGGCGGGTCGGATTCGATCGCCGCCCCGCCGGTCAACGACGCCGATTTCGCCGGCTTCCTCAACTACCTCGTGAACACCTTCCACGGCCGCGTCGCGGCCTGGGAGATCTGGAACGAGGAGGCCTCGCCCAACTGGTGGACCGGCACCCCGGTGGCGTTCGCATCGCTGCTGAAGGCGGCCTATCCGGCGATCAAGTCCGTCGACCCGAAGGCGACCGTGATCGTCGGCGCCAACGACCCCACGTTCTTGAGCCAGCTCTACACCGCCGGCAGCGAGGGATCGTTTGACGCGGTCGCCGTCCACACCGGCACCGCCTGCAACATCACCACGCCCTATGTGAATGAGTACCACCCGAACACCAC